>NZ_JBHYYB010000083.1:0-12882 GCF_042752535.1 Kitasatospora sp. NPDC059327
GGCTGGGCCGGTGCAGTGGGCTTGGCGGCGGGCGGCGGCGCCGTGGCCACCGTGGTCCGGTACACCGTCGGTGCGGGCGCGGCCGGGGCCGGTGGTGCGGCCCCCGGCTCGGGCGCCGCCCGGACGGTGACGGTCGCGGCCGGTTCGGTGGCCGGCTCCGCCGGCGGGGGAGTGGTGGGCGTGAGGTCGGCCGGGGCCGGGGTGGTGGCCGCCGGGGCGGCCGGGTCCGGGCCGGAGGGGGCGAGCGGGGCGGCCTCGGCGGCCGGCGCGTGGCCGGCCTGTGCGGGCGCGCGGTGCGGAGTGTGACCCGGCAGCTGCGCCGTGCCGAACGCGACCGCGCCCACCAGCGCGGCGGTCGCGGCGGTCGCGCCCCAGACCCGTGCGCCCGGCATCAGCCCCCGGGGCGGTGCGGGGGTGCGGCGCGCGAAGGTGTCGGCGAAACGGTCGGCGGACTGCGGCTGCGGCTGCGGCTGCGTCGACGGCGGGTCGGACGGGGACACCGGGGCCTCCAGAGGGTGTGCGACGGCGGACGGAAGGCTCCACGGGCAACACCACAGCGATGTGAACATCTCCCGCCCAGGAGATGACGCTTGATCAACTGAGCGGACAACGCGTGCGGTTGGGCACAATTGCGTGAACTTCTGTTCACTCCGTGATGGGTCGGCGGCCGATCGGCGGCACTAACCTGACCACCGGTCGGGGCTGTGCGTCACGCACATGACAGGGGGTGCTCCGCCGCTGCCGCTCGCCGTGCGACCAGGGAAGAGAAGAGCAGTGTCATGGAGTACAGCGCCTCGACGGTCCACCGGCGACCCGACGGCGGGTCCGAACCCCTGTCCGCCGACCGGCCGCCCGCCGACCGCCGGCCGGTGCCGCCGGCCCCCCTCGGCGACGACCGCCGGGCCGAACTGCTGCTGGCCGAACGCGAGAGCCTCCACCGGTTCGTCACGAGCCTGATCCGCCAGGACCCGCACCACGCGGAGGACATCGTCCAGGAGTCCCTGCTGCGCGCGTGGCAGGCGGCCGACACCCTCGACTGGCACGACCGGCCGATCCGGCTCTGGCTGTTCCGGGTCGCGCGCCGCTTGGTCATCGACGACTGGCGCAAGGACCGCGCCGTCCCGGTCGGCATCGCGGCCGAGGGTTTCCCCGCCGCCGCCCCGGTCGCGGACCCGACGGCCCAGGTGCTGGACCGTCAGGTGCTGGTCGAGTCGCTCCGCTCCCTCGACCGGATCCACCAGGAGGCCGTCGTGCACGTCCACCTCTTCGGCCAGGCCGGTGTCGACGCGGCCCGCGCCCTGGGGATACCCGGCGGCACGCTGAAATCCCGTACGCACTACGGGGTGCAGGCGCTGCGCCGACACCTCACGGACCGGGGCGTTCGCGCCCGGGGAGTCGCCTCGTGACCACTGTGACCACTCTGCCCGCCGAGTCCGTGGCGAACGTCGCGAACGCCGCGGCCGCCGGGCGGGTCGCCTCCCTCGCTCTCACGGTGCCCCGGGGCGTGCCCGGGCTGATCGGCCTGGGCGGCCTGCTCCTCCTGGTCGCCGTTCTCGCCCACCTCGCCGTCCGGCGCGGCGGCGGGTGGCGGGCGGCCCGGCGCCGGCTGCGCCGGGAGGCCGCCGCGACGGCCGCCGCGTTCGCCGCACCCGTCCGGGCGCAGCTGCGCTTCTGTCGCGGCCTGCGGCTGATCCTCCGGCTGCTGGGCGACCGGGCGGGCTGGGCCGACGCGGAGCGGGCGGTGCTGGGCGCCGGGCTGGTGCCGGGCGTCCGGCCGTACGGGGCGCTGCTCGGCCCGGCCCTGGTCGGGGTGCTGGTGGCCTGCGGGCCCGGCACCCCGCCGGGCCCGCCGGAGCCCTGGGTGGTGGACGACGCCGACCCGCGGCTCTGGTGGATCACCCGGGAGGAGGTGGCCGCGACCCCGGTCGGGGGCGGGCGGCCCGCACCCCTGCTGGCCCTGCTGGGCACCGACGGGCGGCATGCCGTCCTGCTCGACCTGGCCGATGGGCCGGCGGTCACGGAGTTCGGCGGCGAGCGCGGCCTGGCCCGGGCCGTGCTGCAGGCCGTGGCGGCCCAGCTGGACACCCGGTTGCCGGTCGGCGCGGTCACCGTCGCGGACGGTGTCCACCCGCACCACCCGGGCCCCGAGGCGGCCGCCGCCCTGCTGGCGGCCGAGCGGGCGGCGGCCGGCGGGCACCCGGCCTTCGCGGTCTGCGCCACGGTCGTGGACGAGGAGCGGCCGGCGGTCGGGGTCCGGGTCCTGACGCTCGGCGGGTCCCGGGGGAGCGCGAGGCTGCTGACCGCCGACCGGGACGGGCTGCGGATCCGGGGCGGCGGGCTGCGGGTCGACGCGGTGGCGCTGCCCAGGGCGACCGCCCGGATCCTGCGCGGCCTGCCGCCCCACCCCGCGTTCGACGCCGCACCGGCGGACGACACCGACCTGGTCGAGCCGGACCTGACCGGGCCCACCCCGCCGACCCCGCCCGGCGAGCCCGGGCCCGGAGAACCCACGACCGGCACGACCGTGACCGGCACGACCGTGACCGCGCCGACCGGACCCGCACCGTTCCCGGTCGGGCCGAAGTCCGGGCCGACCGCACCGGCACCCGGACCCGTCGTCCCCGGGCACCCGGCGCCCGCCGCCGCGCCCACGCCGCCACCCGCCTCCGTCGACCCGCTGCGCCCGAAGCCCCCGGTGGCCGTGGACCCGGCGGCCGTGGCCCCGGAGCCGGTCCCGTTCCGGGTCGGTCCGGTGCCCCCCGCCCCGGACCGGGGCGATCCGGTGCCGGCCGGGCGGCAGCGCTTCGCCCGGCGCTCGCCCGGGACGGACGAGGCCGCCTCGGCGGCCGCCACCCCGACCCCGGACTGGCCGGGCGCCGCCGACCCGGTGGTCCCGGGCGTCCGGAGCCGGCTCGGCCGGCTGAGCCCGGTGGCCGGCCCGGACGAAGGGGCCTTCGGCCCGGTCCGGGCACCGGCGGCCGGGCGCCCGGGCGCGCCGCCGGAGGAGGACGACCTGGCCGAGCCGGACCGGGCCGGGTACGGACCCGGCGTCTCCGCCGCCGTCGCGGACTGACCGAACCCCGCCCCACCCCCGCCCCGCCGCCGAGCCCGACCCCCTGGAGAACACCCGGTGAAGCTCACCGTCACCCTCGTCGACGGCGCCGACCGCCGCCGCGACCACGTGCTGGACCTGGCGCCGTACGCGACCGTCGGCGAGATGGCCGCCGCGGTGGACCGTGACCCGCCCGGCACGCCCGACCCCCGCCAGGAGGCCGGCCGGGCCGGCGGGGTGGAGGCGTTCCTGGCGGGGGAGGGCACGGCCCCGCCCCGCGGGCTCCACCTGGGCGCCCGCCCGCTGGACCCGGAGACCCTGGTCGCGGAGTCCGGGGTGGTCGAGGGCGCCGTCCTCGGGCTCGGTGCCCCCGCCGAGGCCCCGGACCGGATCAGGATCCCCCCGGTGGACGGGCCGTCCGACGGCCCGGCGCACCTGGAACTCCACCTGGTCTCCGGCCCCGGCGCCGGGCGGACCTGGCGGCTGGGGCCGGGCAGCCACGAGATCGGCTCGGACCGGGCCTGCGCGGTTCGGCTGCGCGGCGCCGACGTGCCGGCCGGCGGCCTCTGGCTGACCGTCGGCCAGGACGGCTCCGCCTCCTGGCACCGGACCGGCGGCGCCCCGGGCGAGATCCGCGGCTGTGTCCCGGGCCCGCCGCCGCCCCCCGGCGGCGAACCGGTCGCCGCCGACCCCGCCCCGCCCGGCGGGGTCACCGTCTGGCCGCTCGGCGGTGACCTCGCCGTCGGCGCGGCGCTGCTGCGCCTCGTCGAGCCGGTCGAGCCGGACGCCGCCGTGGTGCCCTCCGCGGACGGGGTCGGCGTCGACTACAACCGCCCGCCGCGGATCGCCCCGCACCTGGACGCCGAGCGGCTCCGGTTGCCGCTGCCCCCCACGGCGCCCGCGCGGCGCCCGTTCCCGCTGCTGCTGATGCTGGCGCCGGTGGTGCTCGGCATGGTGATGGTCGCGGTCTTCCACTCGTACTTCTACCTGGTGTTCATCCTGTTCAGCCCGCTGATGGCGCTCTCCAACTGGATCGTCGGCCGGCGGAGCAACCGCAAGCAGCACGAGCAGGCGGAGGCCCGCTACCGGGCCCGCCGCCGGGCGCTGGAGCGGGAGATCCGCACGGCGGCCGACCGTGAACGGGAGGTCCGCGGCATCGCCGGTCCGGACCCGGCGACGGTGGGGCTCACCGCCGTCGGCCCGGGCAGCCGGCTCTGGGAGCGACGCCGCCGTGACCCCGACCACCTGGTACTGCGGCTCGGCACGGTGGACCAGCCGTCGGTGAAGGAGCTGGACGACCCGGCCCGGGACGAGAACCACCGGGCGGTGCGCTGGAACATCCCCGACGTCCCGATCGGCGTCGAGGTGGCCGAGCACGGCGTGGTCGGCGTGGCGGGCGCGGAGGAGCCCGTCCAGGCGCTCGCGCGCTGGCTGGTGGCCCAGTCCGCCGTCCTGCACAGTCCGCGCGACCTGCGCGTCGTGGTCCTCTCCGACCGGTCCCGCGCGGACGGCTGGGCGTGGGTGCGCTGGCTGCCGCACCTGCGCCCGGCGGCCCGGGGCGGCCCGCTGGTGAGCGTCGGCAACGACCCGGAGTCCACCGCGAACCGGATCTCCGAACTGGTCGCCCAGATCCAGGCCCGGCAGCGGGTGCTCGGCTCGTCCATGGGCAAGGCGATGTTCAACGAGCCGGACGTGCTGGTGATCGCCGACGGCGCCCGGCAGCTGCGCGAGGTGCCCGGGATGGTGCAGGTGCTCACCGACGGCCCCCGGGTGCGGGTGTTCAGCATCTGCCTGGACACCCAGGAGCGGCTGCTGCCCGAGGAGTGCAGCACCGTGGTGCTGGCCGCCGGCCACCGGCTGACGGTCCGCCGCACCGGGGCGCCCGACCTCACCGACGTTCGCGCGGACCTGGTCGACGCCGACTGGTGCGAGCAGGTCGCCCGGGCACTGGCGCCGGTGCGGGACGTCAGCCCCGAGCACGACGCCGGGCTGCCGCAGCAGGTCAGGCTGCTGGACCTGCTGCGGCTCGAACCGCCGGACCCGGCGCAGCTGCTGGCCCGCTGGCGCCGCCGGCCCGCGTCCACCGCCTTCCTGCTCGGGACCGGCTACGACGGGCCGCTCACCCTGGACCTGGTCCGCGACGGCCCGCACGCGCTGGTCGCCGGCACCACCGGCTCCGGCAAGTCCGAGCTGCTGCAGTCCTTCGTCGCCTCGCTGGCCGCCGCCAACCGGCCGGACGAACTGACCTTCGTCCTGGTAGACTACAAGGGTGGTTCGGCCTTCCGCGAGTGCGCCGAACTCCCGCACACCCTCGGCATGGTGACCGACCTCGACGCCCACCTGGTGGAGCGCGCGCTGGCCTCGCTCGGCGCCGAACTGCGCCGCCGGGAGCGGCTGCTGGCCGACGTCGCGGCCAAGGACCACCCGGAGTACCGCTCCAAGCGGCTCGCCGATCCCGCGCTGCCGCCGCTGCCCCGACTGCTGCTGGTGATCGACGAGTTCGCCACCCTGGTCCGTGAGGTGCCGGACTTCGTGCCCGGTCTGATCGGGATCGCCCAGCGCGGCCGTTCGCTCGGCATCCACCTGGTGCTCGCCACCCAGCGTCCCTCCGGCGCCGTCACCAGCGACATCCGGGCCAACACCAATCTGCGGATCGCCCTGCGGGTCACCGACACGACCGAGAGCCAGGACATCATCGACACCTCCGAGGCGGTGCACATCCCGGCCTCCGCCCCCGGGCGGGCCCTGGTGCGCCTCGGGCACCGCTCCACCGTGCCGTTCCAGGGCGCCTGGGCGGGCGCCGCCCGGCCCGGGGCGGACGGTCGGGGGCCCGCCGGGCCGCCGCGTCGCGCGGGCGGCGCGGTGCGCGCCGTCGAGCTGTCCTGGACCGGGCTCGGCCGGCCGGTGGCGCTGCCGGCGGCCGACCTCGACCCGGGCGCCCCCGCCGCCCCGGCCCCCACCGACCTGCAGGCCCTGGTGGCCGCCCTGCGCGAGGCGGCGACCGGGCTGGACGACTTCGTGCCGCAGCCCAGCCCGTGGCTGCCCGCGCTCGCGGAGGAGGTCCGGCTCGACGAGCTGGCCGGGCTGCTGCCCGAGCCGGCGGGCGACGGCATCCCGCCGATCCCCTACGCCCTGGAGGACGTGCCGCAGCTCCAGCAGCGCCGCGTCGCCACCGCCGACCTGGCCACCTTCGGGCACCTCTACGTGATCGGCGCGCCCCGCTCCGGCCGGACGCAGGTGCTGCGCACGCTGGCCGGTTCGGCGGCCCGCGCCGCCTCCTCGGCGGACGTGCATCTCTACGGCATCGACGCCGCCGGCGGCGGCCTGGCCGCGCTCACCGCGCTGCCGCACTGCGGCGCGGTCGTCTCGCGGCACGACCTGGAGCGGCTGGAGCGCCTGCTGCACCGGCTCACCGTCGAACTGACGAAGCGTCAGGAGCTGTGCAGCGAGAAGAACGCGGCCGGTCTGAACGAGCTGCGCGCCGTCCTGCCCCGGGCGGAGCGGCCCGCGCACATCCTGCTGCTGATCGACGGCTGGGACGCGTTGTCCGGACTGCTCGACGAGCACGACAACGGGCGGCTCGCGGACGTCGTCACCCGACTGCTGCGCGAGGGCGCGGCGGCCGGCATCCACGTGGTCGCCAGCTCGGAGCGCTCGCTGCTCGGCGGCCGGCTGGCCGCGCACAACGACCACAAGCTGCTGCTGCGCCAGGGCGACCGCAACGACTACCAGCTGGTCGGCCTCTCGCCGGGCAAGGTGCCCGCCGCGGTGCCGGCCGGGCGCGGCTGGCACGCGCTCAGCGGCACCGAGACCCAGGTCGCGCTGCTCGCCCCCGGCGCCGGCGGTCAGGAACAGGCCCGGGCGCTGGCCACCATCGGCGCCGAGACCACCCGTCGGGACGCCAAGGTGCCCGCCGCCCGCCGGCCGTTCCCGGTCGCCGCGCTGCCCAGGTCGGTCGACTTCGCCGAGGCCTACGAGACGGTCGGGGCCGAGCTGCGCCGCCCGATGTGGGGCCTGCTCGGGCTGGGCGGCGACGACGCGGGCCCGGTCGGGGTGGACTTCGCCGGCGCCTCGGCGGCGTTCGCGGTGCTCGGCCCGCCCGGATCGGGCCGCAGCACCGTCCTCGCCTCGCTGGCGGTCTCCCTGCTGGCCGGCGGCACCTCGCTGGTGGTGCTGACCCCGCGGCACTCGCCGCTGCGGGCGCTGGCCCGGCACGCCCGGGCCCGGGTGCTCACCGAACCGGACCCCGCGCAGCAGGACGTCCAGGCCGCGCTCGACGAACTCGGCGGCCCCCGGGTGGTGGTGGTCGACGACGCCGACCTGCTGGCGATGCCGGCCTGCGACCGGATCCTCAAGGACGTCGCCGCGTTCGGCCGCGACTGCGGCCTCGGCCTGCTCTACGCCGGGCCGGCCGACGCCCTCCAGGTGGCCATGGGCAGTTGGGTGACGGCCGCCAAGCGGGCCCGCCGGGGGCTGCTGCTGGCCCCCAAGAGCCTCCAGGAGGGGGACATGATCGGCGTCCGGCTGCCGGTGCACCTGGTCCGCACCACCCCGTCCGCCGGGCGGGGCTGGACCACCGGCCGGGCCGGCGAGGCGATGGCGGTCCAGGTGCCGCTCACCGTGCTGCGCGCCGAGGACTGAGCACCGAGGACTGAGCACCGCCGAACGGGCGGCGGGGGCCGGGACGGGTGTCCCGGCCCCCGCGCGGCGCCGGGTCAGCTGCTCTCGCGCAGGCTGCTCGCCATGTCCTGGTCCATCTGGTGCATCTGGTCCTTGATCTGCCGGAACTGCTTGGCGAAGCCCTTGATGCCGTCCATGGCGGCCAGCAGGCTGGTGTTGAACTTGTCGTAGGCCTCCTGCATCGCGGGGCTGGACTGCTGGAACACCATGCCGTCGCCGAGCAGGTTGTTCACGTCGTTCTTCAGGTCGTTGAGCATCGGCACGATGTTGTCGCTGGCCGAGTCCAGCCGGGCCGAGGTGGCTTCGATCTTCTCGAAGTCCAGGGAGATGTTGGGCATGGTGCGTCCTTTCGACGGGGGTGGGCGACCGGTGGCCGGTGGCCGGGTCGGTACTGCGTCGGGGGGTCGTGGTCCGGGGCCTACTCGGTGCTGCTGCCGCCGCCGGTCTGCTGCCACTCCTGGCCCGGCCCGCCGCGGTGGTACTCGGTCTTCACGCCGTCGTTGTCGGTGACGGTCATGTCGCCGCTGCCGTCCTCCTTCAGGTGCGTCTCGGCGTGGTTCTTGGTGCCGTCCGCGTACACGGTGTCGGTGGTGAAGGAGCGGCCGTGGTCGGTGTAGCTGGTGGTGGAGGTGTAGGACTGGCCGTCGTGGGTGACGGTCGTCTCCTCCTTGATCACGTTGTTGTCGGCGTCCAGTGTCAGATGGGTGTGCACCGAGCCGTTGGCGGTGTCGATGGTCTGGTCGACGGGCGGGGCGCCCGGGTCGGTGGCGCCGCAGAACTCCGGCACCTTGCCGTCCGGGCCGGGCCGGCACTCGTCGGCGTGGGCGTTGCGGTAGTCCCAGGCGGCCTTGTCGTTGCGCCAGGCGTCCAGGCCCATGTTGGCGCCCATCACGCCCAGCCCGTCGGCGATCTGCGCGTCCACGTCGAAGTACCCGTCGGCGACCGCGCCGAAGACGTCGCCCAGCTGCTTGAGGTGGTCCACCGCCCGGTTCATCGGGTCCTTGGACAGCCGGTAGAGGCTGCGGAAGCCGTTGGTGACGTTCGGGTCCCCGAACACGGCCTGGGCGTCGCCGAGCTTCCCCGAGCCGTACTGGGAGAAGAGGCTGTCGTGCAGCGTCGGCGAGATCCGGTCGGCGAGGTTGTGGAGGTCCTTGCGGGCCTCGTGAAGCACCCCGTAGTCCATCGAGAAGTCGGGCAAGAGATCCCCCGGTCGGGTCGGCACACCATGCTGCTCCGCCCCGACCACGTCCGAGCCCCCGCCCCGGTTCACCCCCGGGCGCCGCCCCGGTTCACGCCCGGGTGCCGCCCCGGTTCACGCCCGGGTGCCGGCCGGGCCGTGACGGTCCGCCGGCGACCCGGGAGCGACCCGCCCGTCGACGGCGGTGAACCGACGGGGCCGTTCGGCCGTGGTCCGCCGGGAGCGTTCCGCGCGCGGCGGGCAGCGCCCCGCCGCGAGGCCGCGCACGGAGAGGACCCGGGATGGCTCAGCGTCCGACCGACTGGACCGCGATCGGCCTGAGCGGCGACCCCACGCCGGGGGACCCGGACCGGATGGACGAGGTGCAGCGCTCGCTGGCCGACCTCGGCCGGGTAGCCCGGGAGATCGACGACGCGCTGGACGCGGTGCTCAACAAGACCGGTGACGGCGCGTTCGTCGGGCAGACCGCCGACGCGCTCCGCGACAAGATCAGCGGCCCGCTGCGCGGCTTCGTCCAGTCGGTGGCCGACGCCTTCGAGAACTCGGCCCGGGCGCTGACCACCTACGCGGGCGTGGTGCGCGACCAGCAGTGGCGCGCGGACAACGCGCTCTCCCAGGGGCGCGGCCTGGCCAAGGACGACTCCCGGCTGACCGAGCTGGCGACCACCGCCCGGCAGGCGGGCACGGCGCAGGACGAGGCCGGCCGGACGGCCGGCACCGCGCTCAGCAGCGCGGCCCGGGGGATCAAGCAGCCGGTCTCCGACTGCGATCTGTTCTGGGAGGCGTTCCAGTGGCTGGCGATCGCGCTGATCCTGCCGGCCCTGGTCTTCGGCGGTCCGATCGCGCTGATCGCCATCGGGGTCAACCTCGCGATCTTCGTCAAGACGGCCGTCGACTTCGCCCAGGGCAAGGCCAGCGCGCTGGACCTCTTCCTCTCCGGGCTCGGCATGATCGCCCCGACCACCAAGGGCCTCCCGCTGCTCAAACTCATCAGCGCCGGAGCCAAGTTCACCTGGAACGGGGTCAAGGGCGTCGGCCAGGCGGTGGGCAACTTCTTCCGCGGCGTGTTCACCGGCGGAGGGCTGCACGGGTTCCGGTTCCTGCCCGGCCTGCGGGACCTCGCCAGGCTCACCGGCAGCTGGATCAAGTCCGGCGGTCTCTGGGTGAAGGGAGCGATCACCACCTTCCCGGCCTGGGCCGGCGTGACCTTCCGGGCCGGCGGCCTCGCCGTCATCCAGGGCGTCAAGAGCCTGCCCGCCCTGGTCCGCGGCCTGCCCGCCGGCCTCGGCCGGGTCGGCACCGCCTCCTGGAACTTCGCCCGGGCCGAGCTCGGCGGCACCAAGTGGCTGCGCTTGCTGCTGCCGGTCGACGCGGCCGAGATCGGCCGGTTCGGACTGCGCGGGGCCCTGCGGATCGGCTTCTTCGAGCGCGGCGTGCTCGGGAAGTTCCGGTTCGGGGCGCCGCTGCTGGGCACCGCCGGGCGCACGGCCGCGGCGATCCCCGTCCCGCCGCCGCTGCACCAGGTGGACGCCCTGGTCGACCTGCCGCGCGCCGACCTCGCGAAGGTCCGGCTGGGCGACTGGGCCGGACCGCGTGGCCTGGACCTCCCGCACCTGGAGCCCGGGGGCCTCGGGCTCTCCTTCTCCCGCCCGGCCACCTTCGGCCTGCACCCCGGCCTCACCGACCAGCTCTCGCTGGCCCCGCACGCGGTGCGTCAGCTGGACGCCCTGCTCGACATGCCGGTGCGCGAGCTGCACTCCGTCCGGATGGGCGACTGGGGCAACCTCACCGTCACCCCGGGCGGCCTTCACCTGGACGCGGGCCTCGGCGTCAGCGCCCACCCGGGCGGCCTCGGGACGGTGGCGGGCGCGCACGCGGGTACGCCGGGCGGCCTGCACCTGCCCGGCACGCTCGGCACCGTGCAGCCGGCGGCCGTCCACCTCGCCGACACCACGACGGCCACCGGCACCGGTGCCGTTCACCTGCCGTCGCTGCAGACCCAGGCGATCGGCCTGCACCAGCCGGCCACCGGGACAGGCACCATCGGCACCGGCGCGCTGCACACCGCCACCCCGCAGGTGCCCGCGGTGCACACCGCCGACCTGCTGGCCCCGGGCACCCAGCTGCACCCGGCGCCGGTGCTCCAGCACGGTGGCGGTCTCACCCCCGGTGTCACTCCCGGGCTCACTTCCGGCGCCGCCGTCCCCGGCCTCGGCGCGATCGGCACCCCGGGCGCGCAGCTGCACGGCGCGCTGGACCTGCTCGCCACCGGCTCCCCGCTCAACCGCGCGGACGCCCCGGTCTTCGGCACCGGCGGCCACCTCGGCGAGCACAGCCGGGACGCCCTGACGGCCCACCAGGTCAATCTGCACCTGTCCGAGTTCAGCCCGCCCCGGGTGGCGGTCGGCCCGCCGGCCGTGCTGCCCGTCGTGCACACCGTCACCCCGCCCGCCGCGGGGGCCTTCGGCCGGGTGGACGACGCCCTCGGTCTGCTCGACCCCGGCGGCCTGTCGCGCGTCCAGCCGCCGACGGCCCTGGTCCAGACCCCGGGCGTCCACGCGCCGACCACGCCCACCCAGGCCCTGCCCACGCCCGCCACGCACACCCCCGCCCCGCACACCCCGGCTCCGGTGGGCCCGGCCGCCGTGCACAGCCCCACCGGCACCGGCCTGCCGCACGGCATCGGCCCGGAGCGGCCGACCGGCGCCCAGCTCGACCGGCTCTGGCGCGAGCAGAGCGACCGGGTCGTCGCCCTGTTCGGCCCGGCCGACGACCCCGGCCGGGCCGCCCGCCTCGACGCCTGGGGCGATCTCACCCTCGCCCGCCACGAGTTCGGCCGGGCCGAACGCCTGCTGGGCGACCTGAACGCCCGCCCCGGCTCCGGCTCCCGCCCCAGCCCGGTGGTGATCCACGCCCAGGCCTCGGTGGACGCCGCCGCCCGGCGCCTGGACGACAGCCTCGACCGGCTCGCCGCGCTCGGCGTCGACCCGGCCCGGATGGACCAGGATCTCGCCCGCCTCACCGCCGACAGCCTGCGCGAGCGCCCCCGGCTGCTCGGCGGTGCCGAGACCGGCGGCGGCGTCCCGCCGACGCACGCGCAGCCGCAGCCCGCGCCCCCGCACGTCCAGGCCCAACCGCACGTCCAGCCCAACCAGCTGGTCCCGCAGCCGCAGCCCGCGCCGCCGCCGGTCGTGCTCACCCTGACCGACGGCGGCCCGGCGGGCCCCAACGGCTGGCGGATCGAGACCACCACCACCCCCGGTGGACCGGTCCACCGGGTGCTGGACGCCCACGGCACCGCGGACCCGCTGCTGCACCCGACCGCCCGGCCCGGCGGGGGCTTCGACGTCCGGAACACCCACCTCGGCGGCGTCCAGAGCTACGACGGGACCGGCCGGCTGGTGGCCGAGGACATGCCGCTCACCGGCCCGGACGGCGCGCCGGTCGGCCACCACGTGCACACCGACTTCGACGGCCAGGGACACCCGACCCACCAGGTGCGGGACGTCAACGGTGTCGTGGCGCTGCACGCCGACCCCCGTCCGGGCGGCGGCTTCGACCTGCGCGACCCGGCGACCGGCGGGCACCGCGGCTACGACCACGCCGGACAGTTCGTCGAGGAGGGCCGTCCGCTGCTGGTCGCCGGCGGGGCGCCGCTGGGGCCGGTGCTGCTCCTCGGCCACGACAACGGGGTGATCACCCGCTCGCTGGGCGCGGCCGGCGGCCACGACCTGACGGTGCTGAACGGCGGGGCCGGCCTGCGGGTCACCCATCCGGTCACCGGCCGCTCGGTCCGCTTCGACGCCGACGGCGGCTTCCGGGGCGAGAGCCTGGCGCTGGGTGACGGGGCCGGTCTGCGGGGTGCGCGTTTCGTGACGCCGCAGGGGGGTGGGCATGTGCTGACGGATCTGGCGGGTGCGCGGTTGCCGCAGCCGGTGACGACGTTGCCGGA
>NZ_JBHYYB010000083.1:12982-40257 GCF_042752535.1 Kitasatospora sp. NPDC059327
CGGGACGGTGCGGTTGACCGACGCGGGGACGGGTCGTTCGGTGCGGTACGGCGCGGACGGGTTGCAGGTGGAGAGCGGGGTGGCGTTGGCGGACGTGGCCGGTGTTCGGGGTCTGCACTTCGTGACGGACGGGGTGCCGCACCGGTTGACGGATGTCGCGGGCGGTCCGACGGGTCTGAGCGTGGATCGGCTGGCGGGCGGTGGTTGGCGGGTGACCGATCCGCGGAGCGGGGTGTCGACCCGGTACACCCCGCAGGGCGGCCACGTCGAGCAGGGCATCGCGCTCACCGACGCCGCCGGCCTGCGCGGCACGCACTTCGCGGTGCCGCAGGGGGGTGGGCATGTGCTGACGGATTCGGCGGGTGCGCGGTTGCCGCAGCCGGTGACGACGTTGCCGGACGGGACGGTGCGGTTGACCGACGCGGGGACGGGTCGTTCGGTGCGGTACGGCGCGGACGGGTTGCAGGTGGAGAGCGGGGTGGCGTTGGCGGACGCGGCGGGTCTGCGCGGTCTGCACTTCGTGACCGACGGCGCTCCGCACCGCTTGACGGACGTCGCGGGCGGGCCGACCGGTCTGAGCGCGGACCAGCTGGCGGGCGGTGGTTGGCGGGTGACGGACCCGCACACCGGGGTGTCGACCCGGTACACGCCGCAGGGCGGCCACGTCGAGCAGGGCATCGCGCTCACCGACGCCGCCGGCCTGCGCGGCACGCACTTCGCCGTGCCGCAGGGCGGCGGCCACGTCCTGACCGACGCCGCCGGCGGCCCGCTGCCCGAGCGGGTGATCGCCCACCCGGGCGGCGGGTTCCGGGTCGAGCAGCCGCCCACCACGCCCGGCGGCGGCCTGCGCTACCAGCGGCACGGCGCGGACGGCACGCTGCACACCGACGGGCAGCAGCTGCTCGACAGCGCCGGCCGGCCGGTCGGCCACCTGGAGCGCCCGGTCGGACCGGTCCATCCGCTGGCCTACCAGTGGACGGACGCGGCCTTCCACCCGGACCCGCGGCTGGTCGTCACCCCGGAGGGCACCGGGTTCCGGGTCGTCGATCCGGCCGGCGGCTACCGGGTCTTCGACGACGCCGGGCGGCTGGCCGACGACGCGACCCGGCTGCACGGCCCCGGCGGCGCGCCGCTGAACGAGTGGGTGGTGGCGCACACCCCGCCCGGCGGCCCGCGCACCCTGGAGGTCGTGGACGCGGCCGGCACCCCGCTCCCGCACCTCACCGCCGTCGACCGGCCAGGCGGCGGCCACCAGGTCACCGACACCACCGCGGGCGGGGACTTCGTCCGGTACGGCGGGGACGGCGCACGGCTGGAGGCCGGCACCGCGCTGCGGGGGCCCGACGGCAACCCGAACCACACCTTCGCGGTGGTCCCCGAGCCCGGCCCCGGGGCCGCGGCCGGTCCGGGCCACCTGGAGGACGCGGCCGGCCTCCGGGTGCCGGAACGGACCGTCACGGTGCGCCCGGACGGCGGGCTGCAGGTGTCCTTCGACCGTCCCGGCGGTCCCCGGCACGGTGAGTTCACCGCCCACGCGCCGAACGGCGGCGCCGTCACCCACCAGGGCTTCAACGTGGTGGACGCCGGCCGCCGCACCGACCACCAGTACGTCATCGACCACACCGCCGCCGGGGGAGCCACCTGGCAGCGGTCCCCGCACCCGGCCGCGGCCACCCCGCCGCCGGCCGGCACCGGCGCGTTCCACCACGGCCGGGTGGAGATCACCGGCGGCGGCAGCCGGATCCGGCTGCTGTCCGCCACCTACGCGCCGGTGGAGGTGTTCGAACGGCGGATGCTGCCCGGCGGCGGGATCGTCGACGCCTTCCGGCGCACCGACACGCTCGCCTTCGGCGACCTCAACCGGCGCACCGGCTGGGCGCAGTGGGACGGTGCCGGGGGCCTGGCCGGCCACGGCACCCGCCGCTACGACACCTCCGGTTTCGGCTGGCGGGACGTCGACCACCGGGGCACCGCCGTCCACGAGTACCGCGACGGGCTGCAGAAGACCGGCGGCGTCGCCGGTCACACCTTCGCCGTCCGGGGCGCGGACCGGGCCTGGACCTGGCACCGCTTCGACGGCGCCGGGGCGGAGCTCGGGCACGGCCCGCGCACCCCGCACCGCGACGGCGGCTGGACGGACCGGCTCGGCGACGGCACCAACACCGTCGTGCAGAAGCAGTGGGGGATGGCGCACGGGCCGGGCAAGGCCGGCCACTTCCAGGAGTACACCTGGCGGGGCGGTGTCCAGCACACCTGGGAGCGGCAGTCGCCGCACGGCAAGGAGGTCGGCAAGCGCGAGGTCCTGGCCGACCACGGGGTGCTGACCACGACCCGGTGGTCCGAGCAGCGCCCGCCGATCTGGGTGCGCGACCGGTTGATCCACGCGGGCACCCCGCAGGGCCCCGTCCGTCACCTGGGCAGTGACACCCGTTTCCAGACCTTCCTCTGGGACAAGGCCGGCGGGGTGAACCCCGGCGGTGGCCTGCGCTACGTCGGTATGGACGGCGGTCTGGTCGACCTCGGCGCGGACGGCCGGTTCGTCCGCTCCACCGGGAAGCTGCACGGCGGGACCACGCTCAAGGTCGGCGACCACGCGGCCCCGCCCGCGCATCCGCCGACCAATGCCGCGCACATCCCCTGGGAGGAGCCCGGCCGCCGCGGCTACCGGGCCGAGCTGACCCCGCCGGCCGGCGCCGGGGCCGACCACCCGATCTGGCAGGACCGGTTCCTGGCACCGGGCGGCAACGACTGGCGGGTGGCCCGGGAGGGCTTCCCGGACGGCTCGGTGCGCGAGTACCGGGTGCCGCCGCGGGTCGACCCGGCGACCGGGCAGGTGCACGCCCGCTCGGCCGATCCCTGGGTGCAGCGCGACGCGCACGGCAACCTCACCGGCAGCCACGACAACTGGAGCGACGCGCAGGGCAACGTCGGCCGGATCACCGGCACCGGCCGGCCGGACTCGGCCGAGTGGCGCTGGACCGGCACCGACCACCTGGGCAACCGGATCTCCGGCCGACGGCTGGTGTTCCGCGGCTCCGACGACCCGCGGCTGCCCTGGGACGACTCCTTCCGGGACTTCGACGCCACCGGCGCGCTGGTGCGGGAGCGGAACATGCTCGACGGCGGCCGGTACGCCGACTCCTGGCGGGGCGTCGACCCGGTGGGCGGCGGGGAGCGCTGGTTCACCCGGAAGTACGGGCCGGACGGCACCGCCGTCGACTACGGGGCCGGGCAGCAGGTCCGCCGCTGGTGGAACGGCACCACCCGGACCTGGGAGGACCAGTGGCGGGCCGGCACCCGGCACTTCCGGGACGAGTTCCGCCCGGCCGGCGGCGGCCCGGCCCTGACCGTCCGCGAGGTGCCCCCGCACCTGGCGCTCGGCGACGGCCCGCTGCGGGTGCGCGAGTACGTGCCGGGCAACGGCGCACCGCACCCGGCCGGCGCGTGGAAGGAGTTCGACCACGGCGCGGTGGTCCGCGAGCGCAGGCCGCTCGGGGACGGCACCTTCCTGGAGAAGGACGCCTGGCGCGGGCAGTGGCGCCGCTACGACGGCAACGGCCGCATCGTGGCCCAGCGCACCGACAGCGGGCTGGTCTGGGAGACCGGCCCCGGCGGCGGGTTCCGGGTCACCGGCAACGAGTACGACTTCCGGGGCCCGCTCACCGAGATCCGCGGCTTCGGCCGGCGGATCCGTGAGGCCAACCGGCTGCCCTGGGGCGACTCGGTCGAGGTACGGGTGCCGCGGCTGCGCGACGCGCTGGACGGGGTGCCGGGTCTGCCGGCCGCGCAGCACGGGGTCGTGCCGCTCGGCGAGGCGCTCTACCAGCCGTACTGGAAGGTGCTGGCGAAGAAGGTCGCGCTGGAGTTCGGTCAGGAGTTCGTCCTGGAGTTCGCCGCCAACCTCGCCGTCAACGGCATCGTCGCGGCCGTCAACAACAAGCCGTTCACCGGCAAGGACGCGCTCAAGTCCTTCGCGAACGCGGCCGTCGGGGCCAGCGTCAAGAGCGTGGTCTCGACCGGGATGCACGAGCTGCGCGGCTCCGCGGTCGGCGGCCCGAAGTCGGTGCTGGGCAACGTGGACGGGGGCAAGCACGAGCTGCGCCGGCCCAACAACCACGACAAGAACTGGGCCAACGAGTGGGGAGGCAACGAGACGCCGACCCGCTGGCGCGGCGGCACCTACGACTTCTTCTACAACGCGGCGCTGGGCGGCGTGGTCGGCTGGGTCAACGGCTCGATGAACGCCGCCGTCTGGGGCGTCACCGGGGCGGACGGCAAGACCCACGTGCTGAGCGGGATGGACGCCTTCCTGGACGGCGGCATCGCGGGCCTGGCCGGACTGACCACGGCGAGCAGCGCGGCGCTCGCCAAGAACGCGGTGATCATAGGCGGCGGCAGCCGGTTGTTCCACCGGCAGGGCTTCGCCGAGTTCTGGATCCAGCTGCCGTTCAAGATCTTCGAGAAGTCGGTCACCTCGCTCTGGCTGACCAACGCCTACCGGTCGAGCATCAACCCGCCGTGGTACCGCGCCCCGGCCCCCGCACCCGTTCCCGCCCCCGTACCGCAGCAAGGACAACAGCCCTGATGCACCACCGGACACACCGGATCCTCGCCGTCGGCCCGCGCGGGCGCGGCGTCCACCGCCTGATCGCCGACGCCCTGGCGGCCGCCCTGCCCGGCGACACCGTGGTGGTCGCCCCCGGCCGCTACGAGGAGTCGCTGGACCTCCCGCGCCGGGTGGTGCTGGTCGCCGAGCAGGGCACCGGCACCGTCCTGCTGGTCGCCCCGCCCGGCGGCGGCCCCGCGCTCACCGTGCGGGGGCCGGACTGCCTGGTCCGCAGCCTGGACATCGAGGGCGCCGACCCCGGTGAGCCCGCCGTCACCGTCACCCCCGGCGCGGGACTGGTGCTGGACCACTGCACCGTCGGCGGCGGCCGGATCGAGGTCCGCGGGCCGGACGGCCCCGAACCGGGAGCGCGGACCGGCGACGGCGAGGAGGTCAGCTCGGCGGTGCTGCTGCGGGAGTGCCGGCTGCACGGCTCCCGGCTCGCCGCCCTGCGGCTGTCCGGCGGCGCCCGGGTCCGGGCCGAGTCCACCGTGATCGCCGACACCGACGGCACCGGAGCCGTCCTGTCCGGGACGGCCCGGCTGGACGCCGTCCGGCTCCGGCTGGAGTCCACCACCGGCTCCGGCATCCGGCTGCGCGGACGCTCCGGGCTCCGGCTCGCCGACTCCGTCCTGCACGGCACCGGCCGGGCCGGCCTGCTGCTGGAGGACGGCGCCGGGGCGGTCGTCGAGACCACCCGGATCGAGTCGGCCGGAGCGGCCGGCGTGCACGTCACCGGCTCGGCCTCGGCCCAACTCGTCGACTGCCGGATCCTGCGGGCCGCCGCCAGCGCCCTGGTCGTCCAGGACGACGGCCGGCTCTCCGCCGACGGCTGCACGGTCTCCGCCCCCGCCGCCAACGGCCTGCTGGCCACCGACCACGCGCGGGCCGAACTCGCCGACTGCCGGCTCGCGGACTGCGCGTTCAGCGCGGTCCACCTCTCCGGCGACAGCGCGGCCGCCCTCACCGGCTGCCGGGTGCGGGGCGGCGCCGAGCACGGCGTCCACCTGGCCGGGAAGGCGGACGCCGCCCTGACCGACTGCGCCGTCACCGGTGTCGCCATGACCGGTGTGGCGGTCACCGGCCACGCCCGTGCCACCGTCACCGGCTGCCGGATCGCCGCCGCCCACACCGGCGTCGCCGTCACCTCCCCGACCGGCTCCCGGATCGAGCACTCCACCGTCACCACGACCACCCGGGCCGGGCTGGAGATCGGCACCGGCGGCAGCGCCGTCCTGGTCGGCAACCGGGTCGCCGAGGCGGGCGCGGCCGGCCTGCTGCTGGACGCCGGCTCCGACGCCCGGGTCGAGGGCGGCTCGGTGGAGGGCAGCACCGGCTCCGGGGTGGTGGTGTGGACGGGAGCCCGGCCGGTCGTCGGCGGACTGCGGATCGAGGACACCGGCCGCAACGGCATCTACTTCGCCGAGGGTGCCGGTGGCGTGTTCACCTCCTGCGACGTGGTGCGCAGCCGCTTCCCCGCGCTGCACCTGGCCGACGGCGCCGCCCCCCGGCTGCGGCGCTGCCGGCTGCTCGACTGCGCCGAGGCGCTCGGCGGCGACCCCGGCGCGGCCCCCGTCTTCGAGCAGTGCGACCTCGGTGACCACCCCGGGCTCCCGCCGGCCCCCGCCGCCCCCGCGCTCCCGGCCCCCGCCGTCCCGGGCCCGCCCGGCGCCGCCGGGCCACCGGCCGCCGCCCCGGCCGGACCGTTCGACGAGACCGTGCCGGAGGAGAGCCTGGACGACCTGCTGGCCGAACTCGGCACGCTGGTCGGCCTGGAGCGGGTCAAGCACGACGTGCACTCCATGGTGAAGCTGATGCAGGCCGTCCGACTGCGCGAGGAGGCCGGGCTCCCCGCGCCGCCGCTCAGCCGCCACCTGGTCTTCGCCGGCAACCCCGGAACCGGCAAGACCACCGTCGCCCGGCTCTACGGACGGCTGTTGAAGGCCCTCGGACTGCTGCGCCGCGGCCACCTGGTCGAGGTGGACCGCAGCGCCCTGGTGGGCGAGTACGTCGGGCACACCGGACCGCGCACCGCCGCCGCGTTCACCCGGGCGCTCGGCGGCGTGCTCTTCATCGACGAGGCGTACTCCCTGGTGCCGGCGGCCGGCGGCGGCCACGACTTCGGGCTGGAGGCCGTCGCCACCCTGGTCAAGCTGATGGAGGACCACCGCGACGACGTGGTGGTGATCGCCGCCGGGTACCCGGCCGACATGGCCCGCTTCATCGCCTCCAACCCGGGGCTCTCCTCCCGCTTCACCCGCACCCTGGTCTTCGAGGACTACACCGCGCCCGACCTGGTCGCGATCGTCGACCACCAGGCCCGCGAGCACCGCTACGAACTCACCACCGACACCCGCCGGCGACTGCTGCGCCACTTCGAGACGATCCCGCGCGGCTCCGGCTTCGGCAACGGCCGCTCCGCCCGGCAGACCTTCCAGGAGATGACCGAACGCCAGGCCCAGCGGATGGCGGAACTCACCACCGCCCCCACCGCCGGCCAACTCACCGCCCTGGAGCCCGAGGACCTCCCGTAGGTCCGGCCCGCACCCCGCCCCCCGGCGGCACCGCGACCGCCCCGACGTGGGTGATTCCGGTGACAACGCGACCCCGTACCGCTACGGTGGGCGGCAGTCGATACCGGGGGGTAGGGCACCGAAGTGCAGATGTCCATGACGACGCATGTCCGGCCCGAGGGCAGGCCGGCGGACCATGAGGCATTCGAGCAGCGGCCCAGGCCGGCCTCGCCGACGTCGACCGGCGGCAACCCGCACACCGAGCAGCGCACGGTCGTGCTCCCGCCCGCGGCGGCCGCGGCGGCGCTCTCCGTCCGGGCGAGGCCGGGATCGCACAACCTGCCGCCCCGGCCCGCCGGCGAACTCGTCGGCCGGGACGCGGCGTTGCGGGTGATCGGCGCGGCGCTGGCGGACGGCGGCAGCCTGGTCACCCAGGCCACCACCCTGCACGGCCTCGGCGGTGTCGGGAAGACGGCCCTCGCCCTCCACTACGCCTACGCGCACGTGGCGGACCACCCGCTGGTCTGGTGGATCACCGCCGAGTCCGAGGAGCAGATCGGCGAGGCCTTCGCCGACCTCGCCGTCCACCTGTACCCGTCCTGGGCCCTGACCGCCCCGCCGAGCCAGCAGGCCGAGTGGGCACTGGCCTGGCTGCGCGCGCACCGCGGCTGGCTGCTGGTCTTCGACAACGCCGAGGACCCGGTCCACCTCACCCCCTACCTCGGCCGGCTGCTCGGCCACGGCCACCACATGGTCACCAGCCGGTGCGCGAGCGGCTGGCACCCGGGCATCCACCCGGTCCACATCGACGTCCTCGACCGGTGGCAGGCCGCCCGGCTGCTCTGCGACACGGCCCGTCCCGGGGTGAGCGTCGACGCGGCCGAGCGGGCCGAGGCCGGGGCCCTCGCCGAGGAACTCGGCAACCTCCCGCTCGCCCTGGCCCAGGCCGGCGCCTACATCCAGCAGACCGGTGTCACCTTCGGCGCCTACCGGGAGCTGCTGCGCACCGTCACTCCCGCCGACCCGGACGCCGCGCCCAGCGCCGTCGACACCGTCGCCCGGCTCTGGCACACCACCCTGCGCACCGTCCAGACCGGCGCCCCGTTCGCGGTCGACCTGCTGCGCACGCTCGCCTGGTACGCCCCGGAGGCCCTGCCGCGCGAGGCGCTGCTGCCGTTCGGCGCCCGGCGGGCCGCCGAAGTGGACTCCGCGCTGCGGCTGTTGGCCGACTACCACCTCATCACCCTCGGCCCGCAGACCGTCGCCGTGCACCGCCTGCTGCAGAGCGTCCTGCGCGGGTCCGACCGCGACCGCCGGGTCCGGGCCCGCGCGGAGGGCCATCTGGCCGGCGCGGTGGCCCGCCTCTGGCCGAGCTCGGACCTGCGGATCCGCCGGGCGCTGCTGCCCCACATCCGGGAACTGGCCGCCACCGGCCCCACCGAGCGGCCCACCCGGGAGACCGTCGAGCTCTACCGGCTGGCCGCCGAGGAGTTGACCGAGCGGGAGCAGCGGATCTTCGCCATCCCGCTGGTCACCGCCGTGGTCGACGGTCTGACCCGGCTGCTGGGCGCCGACCACCCCGACACCCTCGCCGGCCGGGGCCGGCTCGCCGAACTGCACGCCCGCGAGGGTGATCCGACCCGCGCTGTCGCCCTCGGCCGGGCCGTGGTCGCCGCGCGCGGCCGGGTGCGGGGCCCCGACCACCCCGCGGTACTCGGTGACCGCCACACCCTGGCCCACGCCCTGCGCAAGGCGGGGGAGCACGCGCTCGCGGTGGCGGAGTTCGAGGCCGTGGCGGCCGACCGGGTCCGGCTGCTCGGCGCCGACCACCCGGACACCCTGTCCACCCGGGCCGGGCTCGCCTACGCCCTCCAGGTGTCGGGACAACACCGCGCGGCGGTGCGGGAGTTCGAGGAGCTGTTGGCCGACCGGGCCCGGGTGCTCGGCGCCGACCACCCCGACGTCCTGTCCAGCCGCAACAGTCTCGCCTACGCCCAGCTGACCGTCGGCGAACACCGGCTGGCGCTGGCCCTCTACACCCAGGCCGTCACCGACCGGGCCCGGGTGCTCGGCGCCGACCACCCCGACACCCTCACCGGCCGCAGCTGGCTCGCCGCCGCCCACGCGGTGGCCGGTGACCACCCCGCGGCCGTGGCCGGCTACGAGGCGGTCGCCCGCGACCGCGCCCGCACCCAGGGCGCCGAGCACCCGCGGACCCTGGAGGCCCGCGGTCAACTGGCGGTGGCCCGGTCGGAGGCCGGCCGCCGGACCGTCGCGGTGCGCGAACTGCGGTCCCTGGCCACCGAGTACGTCCGCGTCCTGGGACCGGACCACCCGGACACCCTCGACGCCCGCTCCGGACTGGCCTGGGCCCACCGCGAGGCGGGGGAGCCCCGGCGGGCCGTCGAGCTCCACGAGGCCCTGGTCCGCGACCGGGTCCGGGTCCAGGGCCCCGAGCACCCGGACACCCTGGACGAACGCGCCGTCCTGGCGTACGCCAGGCAGGCGGCCGGGGCGTTCCGGGAGGCCGTCGCCGACCAGGACGGGATCGTCGCCGACCGCACCCGGGTCCAGGGCGCGGACCACCGCGACACCCTGGCGGCGCGCGCCGGCCTGGCCTGGGCCTGCCAGGAGGCCGGGGAACAGCGTCGCGCCGTCGACCTCTACGAGGCCCTGGTCACCGACCGTGCCCGGGTCCAGGGGCCCGACCACCCCGACACCCTGGAGGAGCGCGACAGCCTGGCCCGGGCCTGCCGCGAGGGCGGCGAACACCGGCGCGCCATCGAGCTGTGCGAGGCGCTGGCCACCGACCGCACCCGGATCCAGGGGGCCGACCACCGCGACACCCTGGAGGCGCGCTCCGGACTGGCCCGGGCCTGCCACGAGGCGGGGGAGCACCGGCGGGCCGTCGGGCTCTACGAGGCCCTGGTCCGCGACCGGGTCCGGGTCCAGGGCCCCGACCACCCGGTCACCCTCAACACCCGCTGGTGGCTGGCGACGGCCCACCGCGAGGCCGGCGAGCGGTCCCGGGCCGTCGAGTTGTTCGCCGCCCTGGTCGCCGACCGCACCCGGGTCCAGGGCGCGGACCACCCCGACACCCTGAACTCCCGCTGGTGGCACGCGTCGGCGTGCCGGGAGGCCGGGGAGCACCGCCGGGCCGTCGGCCTCTTCGAAGGTCTGCTCGCCGACCGGCTGCGGGTCCAGGGCCCCGACCACCCGGACACCCTCAACACCCGGGCCGGCCTGGCCTGGGCCTGCCGGACGGCCGGGGACCACGAGCGGGCCGTCGGGCTCTACGACGCCCTGCTCGCCGACCGGGTCCGGATCCAGGGCCCCGAGCACCCCGACACCCTCAACACCCGGGCCGGGATGGCCTGGGCCAGCGGCGAGGCGGGCGAGTACGACCGCGCCGTCGAGCTCTTCACCGCGCTGCTCGCCGACCGCACGCGCGTCCAGGGCGCGGACCGCCCGGGCACCCTGAACGCCGCCGCCGGTCTGGCCTGGGCGTACCGGGAGGCCGGGGCGTACGAGCGGTCCGTCGCGCTCTACGAGGCCCTGGTCGCGGACCGGCTGCGGGTCCAGGGCGCGGACCACCCGGACACCCTCAACACCCGGGCGAGTCTGGCCTGGGCGTACCGGGAGGCCGGGGACAGCCGTCGGGCCGTCGTGCTCTACGAAGCCCTGCTCGCCGACCGGCTGCGGCTCCAGGGCCCCGACCACCCCGACACCCTCAACACCCGCTGGCGGCAGGCGTCGGCGTACCGGGAGGCCGGCGAGTTCCGGCGTGCGGCCGCCCTGTTCACGGCGCTGGTGGCGGACCGGTCCCGGGTCCAGGGGCCGGACCACCCGGACACCCTGGGCGCGCGCTGGTGGCAGGCCTCGGCCCACCGCGACCTGGGGGAGTACCGGCGCGCGGCCGCCCTGTTCACGGCGCTGGTGGCGGACCGGTCCCGGGTCCAGGGCCCCGACCACCCGGACACCCTGGGCGCGCGCTGGTGGCAGGCCACCGCCCACCGCGAGGCCGGGGACCACCGGCGGGCGGTCGACCTCTTCACCGCGCTGGTCACCGATCGGGCCCGGGTGCACGGCCCCGAGCACCCGGAAACGCTGAACACCCGCGCGGGCCTGGCCGGGAGCTGCCGGGTGGCCGGCCAGTACCGCCGCGCCGCCGGGCTCCACGAGGAACTGATCGCGGACCTCACCCGGATCGAGGGCCCCGACCACCCCGAGACCCTGGAGGCCCGGGCCGGTCTGACCCGGGTCCACCGGGAGGCCGGCGAGCACGACCGGGCGGTCGAACTCGGCGCCGCGCTGGTCGCCGACCGGTCCCGGGTGCACGGCCCCGACCACCCCGAGACGCTGAACAGCCGCGCCGGCCTGGCCCGGTGCTGCTCGGCGGCCGGGCAGCACCGGCGGGCCGTCGAGCTCTACGAGGCCCTGGTCGCCGACCGGTCCCGGGTGCACGGCCCCGACCATCCGGACACGCTGGAGCAGCGTGCGGCCCTGGCCCGCGCCCACGACGCCGCCGGCGACAGCCGCCGCGCCCTCGACCTGTACGCGGCGCTGATCGCCGACCGCACCCGACTGCTCGGGCCCGACCACCCGGACACCCTCAACAGCCGCTGGTGGCAGGGCGTGACCCTGCACGAGGCCGGCGACTCCCGCCGCGCGATCGAACTCCTCGAAGCCCTGCTCACCGACTGGGCGCGCGCCGTCGGGCCGGACCACCCGGACGCCCTGAACACCCGCTCCCGCCTGATCGGGGCGTACGGCGTGCTGGGGGACCGGCAGCGCGCCGTCGAGCTCGGCGAGGCCCTGGTCGCCGACCGGGTGCGGATCCAGGGCCCGGACCACCCCGAGACCCTCAACGAGCGCGGACTGCTGGCCCACGCCCGCGAGGACGCGGGGCAGCTGCGCCGGGCGGTCGGGGACCGGGAGCGGCTGGCCGCCGACCGGTCCCGGGCGCAGGGCGCCGACCACCCGGACACCCTCGGTGCGCGCCACCGGCACGCCCTCGCGGTCCGCGAGGCCGGCGACCACCTGCGGGCGCTCGACCTGCACGCCGCCCTGTGGCGGGACCGCGACCGGGTGCAGGGGCCCGGCCACCCGGACACCCTCGCCGAACGCGGCGCCGTGGCCCGGGCCACCCGTGACGCGGGCGACCACGAGCGGGCGGTCGAACTCATCGAGGCGCTGGTCGTGGACCGGGCCCGGTTCCAGGGCGCGGACCACCCGGACACCCTCGCCGAGCGCGGCAGCCTCGCCCGCACCCACCGCGTCGCCGGCCGGCGTCGCCGCAGTGCCGCCGAGCGGGAGCGACTGGTCGCGGACCGGGTCCGGGTCCAGGGCGCCGACCACCCCGAGACCCTGGAGGAGCGGCACGGCCTCGCCCACGCCCTGCGGGCCGGGTGGGACTGCGCGGGTGCCGTGCGCGTCCTCGAAGCCCTGATCGCGGACCTCACCCGGGTCCTGGGCGCCGGACACCCCGAGACCCTGGACGCCCGGGACAGCCTGGCGCTCACCCTCGACGTGGCGGGGCGGTACAGCGAGTCGGCGGCGCACTACCGCGACCTGATCGCCACGGCGACCGCGGCGCTCGGCCCGGACCACCCCCAGGTGCTGGGGAGCCGGGGCTGCCTCGCCGACGTCCTCGGGCGGGCCGGCGAGTACCGGGCCGCCGTCGACGAGTGGTCCGCGGTGGCGGCCGACTGCGGCCGGCTGCTGGGCGCCACGCACCCCGACGTGTACGTGGCCGGGCAGCGGATCGCCCTCGCCTGTCACCTGGCCGGCGACACCCGGGCGGCGGTGAACCTGCTGGAGTCGCTCGCGGCGGGGGCGGCCGAATCCCTCGGCGCGAGCCACGACGTGACCCTCTCCGGCCGGGAGCTCCACGCCCTGCTGCTCGCCGAGGCCGGCCGCCCGCTACGGGCCGTCGTCCTGCTGGAGGAGCTCGTCGAGGACAGCGCGGCCGGTCACGGCGCGCGCCACACCGTCACGCTGACCATCCGCCAGAGCCTCGCCCTCGCCCGGCAGCGGGCCGGTGACCACGCCGGCGCGGTCCGGGTGTACGCGGAGATCGTCGCCGCCCGACTGCCGGTGGCCGGCCCCCACCCGCCCGGCCGGCCCGCGCTCCTCGCGGCCGGGCACCGGGAGAGCGACGAGCCCGTGCTGGCCGTCGGGAGCCGCTACCCCGGGGAGGTCGAGTTCCTCCCCACGCTGGTGGTCGGGCTGGCCGGGGCGCTCGCGGCGGCCGGGCGGCCGGGGCCGGCGGCGGACCTGCTGACCGCCGTCTGTACCGGTCGGGACGCCGTCATGGGCCCCGGTCACCCGCTGGCGGTCGAGAGCCGGACGGCGCTGGCCCAGTTGCGGCAGGGCGCCGTCGGGCCGCGGCCGGCGGCCTCGGCCCCGGCGTTGCCTTCCTCGGCCCCGGCGTTGCCTTCCTCGGCCCCGGCGTTGCCTTCCTCGGCCTCGGCCTCGGCCTCGGCCTCGGCCTCGGCGCCGGCATCGCCGGCCCTGCCCCCGGGTCCGTCCCCGTCCGCGGCCCTGCCGGCCCCGCCCCTGCCCCCGCCCCCGGCGCCGGCCCCGTCCGCGGCCCCCGCCGGCCGCCGCGGCCCCGAGGCTCCGGCGGCCGCCCCCGGGTCGGGACGGCCGGCCGCCCCGCCCCGGACCGGTGCGCCCTGGCAGCCCCGGATCACCCTGCTCGACGAGCCCGAGGCCGGCGCCCCGGCGCGGCTCGAACTGCGGCTGGAGCCGTTGGCGGAACAGGACGGCGCCGACCCCCGGCGGCTGCCGGACCTCCACCTGCTGGCGGCCGTCGCCTCCGACGCCGTGATCGACCCGCCGGTCACCACCTACCGGCCGGCCGGCGCGCCCGCCGCCTTCACGCTCACCCCGGCCGTGCCGGGGCCGCACCCGGTCCGGATCACCGTCTACGACCGCGGGCACGGCACCGCCCTCCAGGACCTGGAGGTCGTGGTGGACGTCGCCCCGGCCCCGTCGGCCGCGTGCCTGGGCCCGGGCGCGGGCCCGCGGCCAGGAGCGGAACCGGACCGGACCGAGGAACCGGACCGGAGCCACCGGCCGGGTGCGAGCCGCCAACCGAGCCAGGATCAGGACCAGGAGTAGATCGACCATGCCCCGGGACCTCCTCGTCGAGATCCAGCAGAACCCGTCCGCCGACTACACCGTGTTGCCGCGCACGCCCGGACCGGACGATCCGCCCGGCGCCCGGACGCCGGCCCCGCTGGATCTGGTGGTCGCCCTGCGGCGCCACCGCGACAACGTGCTGCACATCTCCGCGTACCGGCCGGGCCGGCCCTCGCCCCGCACCCGCGAGCACCAGGCCTATCTGACGATCACCGTGGCCGAGCTGCTCCGGATGGCCGCCCGGCTGCGCGGCATCTGGCGGGAGCGCCTGGTGGGCCACTGCGAGCTGGACGACGACGGGATGCCCGTCGACTACCCCTTCGCGGACGCCGTCGACGTGTCCCACCTGGCGCCGGCGGCGGAGCGGCAGATGGCCGAACTCGCCGAGGAGGGGCGCTATCTGTTCGAGAAGATGCTCAAGGGGGCGGACCCGAACCTGGTCGCGTTCCGCGCCTTCCTCAGCGGGGCGCTCGGCGAGCAGGGGCTGCGGGTCCGGTTCGACTCCGAGCTCCACCTGCCCTGGCCGATGCTCGCCGTGGACACCGGCTCCGGGGAGCCGTGGACGGACTTCCTCGGGCACCGGCACCAGATCGAGCAGACCGGCGCCGCCTACCCGGCCGTCCAGGCTCCCTACCCGCCCCGTGAACGGCCGGTGACCAGCCTCAACACCGACGACACGCTCGAACTCGTCGGCCGCGCGCCGGAGGTCCGCAAACTCCTGGAGGACCGCTCCCAGCTGACGGTCCGCACCGAGTCCACCGGTCTCCTGGAGGCGCTCTCCTGCGCGGTGCTCGACGAGGACCTCATGTACTTCTGGTGCCACGGCCAGTTCATCGAGAACGACTCCCCGCACGCCCAGCTCGCCGTCCGGCTCTCCGACGACCGGCCCATCGACGCCGACCTGGTGCGGCGCCACCGCGAACGCCACCGGGACCTGCCCGACGCCACCTTCAACCCGTTCGTGCTGCTCAACGCCTGTCACACCGGGCAGGCGGCGGCGGCCGAGCTGGAGCACCTGGGCCAGGCGCTGGTCGAGCTGGGGGCCGACGGCGTGCTCGGCCCGCAGATCGAGATCCCGCAGGTGTTCGCCTCCGAGTACGCCCTCGCCTTCCTCGACCTCTACCTCACCGGGGAGTCGACGGCGGGCGAGATCACCTGGGAACTGGTCCGGCGGTTCACCCGCGACTACCGCAACCCCCTCGCCCTCACCTACTCGCTGCACTGCGGGATCGACAGCATTCTGGAGCTCTCCTCATGACGGCCACCGTCCGCACCGCCCGCCGTGACCGGAACCGCCGCCGGCCGGCCCCGGCCACCGTCGTCCGGCCGGTGACGGTGGACCTCGACGAGCGGGGCCGCCTGCTCGTCCCGGGCACCCGCACCCCGGTGCCGGAGGCCCGGGTCGCCGAGCACCTCGCCCGGTACCTGAAGGTGCCGGCCCGGGCGACCGACCTCTACGTCTACGTCCACGGCTGGCAGACCGCGCCGGCGGCGGCCGACCGTTCGGCGGCCGCGCTGATCGCCCGCGCCGTCGACCTCCACCGGACGGCCCCGGTCGACTACCCGGGCCTGGAACGCGGCTACCGGCCCTGGTGCGTGGTGGTGCGCTGGCCGTCGTCCAGCGTTCCCTCGCCGGCCGGCTACCGCCGGATCCGCGACCGCGCGCACGCCATGAGCGCGCCCGGCCGGGGGCAGGCCGGCTACGTGCTCGGCCATCTGCTCGGCTACCTGGACGCGGGCCGCACCGACCCGGCCGACCCCGCCGTCCTGGCGAACCGGGCCGGCCAGTACCTCCACCTGGTCGGCCACTCCTTCGGCGGCCGGTTCCTCTGCGAGGCCGTCCAGCGCGCCGCCGACCGGCCCGCCGGCGGCCCCCGGGTGCTGAGCTGGAGCGCGGCCGCCGACCCCGCGCGGCCCTTCACCGCGGACAGCGCGCTGATCTTCCAGATGGCCGCGCCGCGCGACGCCTTCGACCGGCTCTTCCCCGACCTGTTCGCGGCGCCCGGCCGCTCCGGCGCACCGCTGCGCGGCCCGCTGGTGCTCACCCACTCCCGCTGGGACCGGGCGACCGGCTTCTGGCACCTGCGGGCCGAGGGGCGGCCCGGCATCGGCCACTCCGGCGTCGGGGTGGCACCCGTGCGCCAGTACAGCGCCACGCTGCGGCCGACCGGCTCGCCGTACACCCGGCAGACGCTGGACCACCCGCTGGTCAACATCGACGCCGGCGACGTCTACCGGGGCGGCCTCGCCACCCGGCTGATACCGGGCGCCGGGGCGCACTCCGACTTCCACCACCCCGAATCCGCGCACCTGCTGCTCAGCCTGGCCTCCCTCTCGCGCTGACCCGCGGGCCGGCTGACCCGCCGGCCCGCTGACCCGCCGGGTGGAGCCGGGGCCGGTCAGGCGCTCTGCCGGGCCGCCCGGGTGACGGTGCAGCGCAGGCCCCGGAAGGTGGACGAGCCCATCTCGGCGTTCTCGTCCTCGTTGGTGGTCAACAGGTTGACGTTGGCCTCCCGCCAGCCGCCGTCGGCGCCGCGCTCCGGGTACCACCAGGCGGCCGGGGCCATCACCACCTCGGGGGCGATCCGGTCGGTGAGCTGGACGCGCAGCCGGATGTGCCCGGTGGCGGTGGCGAGTTCGGCCCAGTCGCCGTCGGCCAGGCCCTCGCGGGCGGCGGCGTCGGGGTGCATCTCCAGCCGGGGTTCGGGCTCCTTGGAGCGCAGCGAGGGCAGATCGCGGAACTCGGAGTTGAAGTAGAACGGCGAGTGCGCCGAGGTGAGCAGGTAGGGGCCGTCCTCCGGTCCGCCGACCGGCGGGCCGGGGGTGGGCAGCGGCGGGTAGCCGAAGGCCCGCAGGGCGTCGCAGCGCAGCCCGACCTTGCCGCTGCGGGTGCCGAAGCCGCGGCTGCGGTACTTGTGGTACTCCAGGGTGGTGGCCCGGTAGTGGAGTTCGGCCAGCTGCCGCCAGTCCATGCCGATCGGCTCCAGCCGGGTGTCCAGGGAGTCCCGGGCATCGGGCCAGAAGTCGGCGGACAGGCCCAGCCGGTGGGCCAGCTCGGTGAGGATCCACTCGTCGGAGCGGGTGTCGCCGACCCGGGCGAAGGCCCGGCGGGCCGCCACGTAGTGGGCGTGCTCGACGATCTGGTCCCGCTCCAGCCAGCCGCCGACCGGGAGGACGATGTCGGCCATCGCGGCGGTGGGGGTGAGCCGCAGGTCGGCGACGGCGAGGAAGTCCAGCCGCTCCAGGGCCTGCCGGACGCGGTCGGAGTCGGCGTAGTTGAGCAGCAGGTTGCTGCCGTGCACCAGCATGGTGGTGACCGGGTGGGGCGCGGTGGGTTCGAGCACGGCGTCCCAGACCGAACCGGGGTGGGCCCAGCCGGACATCGCCAGGATGCGGTGCCTGCCGCCGCCGAGCCGCTTGGCGGCCTGCTCCGGCGCCAGCAGCTCGGCGCGCGGGAAGGACCGCCGGCCGTCGATGCCGGGCGGGTCCCACAGGACGTCGCCGCCGGGCGCGTCGAGGTTGCCGCAGATCGCCGAGAGCAGCAGGACGGCCCGGCAGGTGTGGAAGGAGTCACGGTGCTGCTGCGGACCGGTGCCGAGCTCGATCGCGGCGCTCGGCGCCGACGCGTAGGCGAGCGCGGCGGCCCTGATCCGCTCGGCGGGTATGCCGGTCCGCTCGGCGACCGACTCCGGTGTCCAGTCGGCGACGTGGGCGGCCAGGTCCTCGAAGCCGACGGTGTACTTCTCGACGAACGCGTGGTCGTAGGCGTCGGCCTCGATCACGGTGTGGATCATCGCCAGCGCCAGCGCGGCGTCCCCGCCCGGGCGGACCTGCAGGAACTGCTCGGCGCGGGCGGCCAGCGAGGTCCGTCGCGGGTCGACCACGATCATCCGGGTGCCGTCGCGGACGGCGGAGAGCAGCCGGGTACCGATCACGCCGTCCCCGTGGGTGAGCGCCTTGTTGGAGCCCCAGACCAGGACCAGGTCGGGCCGGCCCTCGTAGTCGCAGAAGGTGAAGCCGCCCGCGGTGAGGATGCCGGCCATCACCCGGGGATAGAAGCAGACGTGCGCCGGGCCGAGGACATTGGGCGTGCCGAAGCTGTTGGCGAAGCGGAAGAGCCACTCCTGGTAGTTGCGGTCGGTGCCCTGGGCCAGGACGACCGCCTCGGGGCCGTGCGCGGTCCGGGCCCGGTCGAGGGCGGCGGTGGTCCGGTCCAGGGCCTCGTCCCAGCCGATCGGGCGGAACTCGCCGCTGCCGCGCGGCCCGGTGCGCAGCAGCGGCGTGGTCAGCCGGTCGGGGTGGTTGAGGTGTTCCAGCGAGGCGCGGCCCTTGGCACAGAGGAAGCCGTGGTTGTTCGGGTTCTCCGGGTCGCCCTCGATGGCGGTGAGCCGGCCCTCGTCGACGGTGACGATGGCGCCGCAGCCGCCGTGGCACATCCGGCAGATCGTCCGGTGCCGGCCGTCCTCGGCGAGCACCTGGACGACCGGGAGCGGCCGGCGGTGCCGGTCGGCGGGACTTGGGGTGGTCATACGGGCCTCCGGACGGGCGTGGGCGGGACACGGTGGGCGGGTGCGGGACCGGCGCGGCCGGATCAGCCGCGCGGGCGGCGGCCGCCGAGCTCGGCGTGCTCCCGCAGCAGGCTCCGGCAGGTGTCGTCGTCGATCGGCCGGATCGCCTCGCGCAGGGTGAGCCCGGAGACCCGGGGCAGGCGGGCGCGCAGCCAGTCGGCGATCTCCTGGGGGTGGTGCTTGGCACCCTCGCGCAGGGCCCAGCCCAGTGCCTTGCGGACGAAGAACCGGGAGTCGGTCAGCAGCGGGTCGGCGAGGTCCCCGAAGGCGGGGAAGTAGTGCGGGAACTCACCCCGGTCGCGCAGGGCCAGCAGATGGGAGAGGATGCCGCCGCGCCGCACCCACTGGTGGTCGTCCCTGCTCCAGCGCAGGAAGTCCTCGGCGGTCTCCGGCAGCCGCAGCAGCAGGGCGCCGGCCCCCTTGGGGGCGATCAGGTCGACGTGCGCCCAGGTCTCGCACTCGCGCAGCAGCTGCTCCAGGTAGTCGGTGTCCGCGCGGACCAGCAGGTCGGAACGGCTCTCCAGGAGTAGGGCGGCGCAGGAGCGCGATTCGTGGACGGGCGGGGCCCAGAGCTCCTCGGTGAGCTCCAGCAGGGTGTCCCGGTCGAGCCCGGGGTGCCGGCGGACGAAGTTCCGCACCACGGTGCGCATGGCGGGCAGCGGTACGCCGATGTGGTCCAGCCGGCTCTTGAGGTAGGCCTTCTCGCCCTCGGCCCGGCCGGGCACGGCGCTGTCCTCCAGCTCGGACCTGAGCCGGTCGGCCAGGACGGGGGCGGGCGAGGTGTCGAAGGTCTGGGGGGTCTTGCGGGTCACCGAGGGAACTCCGGTCGGACGGGGCCGGACGGGCCGGGCGCCAGGGCCCGACCCGTCCGAACGCTGATGGTTCGTGAAGGTGTTGACGTTACGTCAGGACGCGTCGTGATACGGGTAGTGGAGCTCGCCGGCCCACAGGTACTCGGAGGCGGGGCGGCCGCTGCGGCCCTCGGTGTAGCGGAACACGTCCTGCCAGATCGCGCTGACCTTGTCGTTGCGGTACGCGACGCTGGGTCCCTGCTGGTCGTACCAGCGGACGATCTCCAGGAAGAACGGGCCGGTGGCGTCCTCGCCGAAGTAGACCACGGCGCGGTCGCCGGTGGTCAGCTTCTCGTCGCGCAGGGTCGGCCAGTCGCGGGCCATCAGGTCGTGGAACTCGGCGACCTTGTCCGGGCGGACGAGGTAGTGGGCGAGCCCGGTGAAGGCGTTCTCCTCGGGGAGGTCGGGCTGGTCCTGGAAGTAGCCCATCCGGTGCACGATCGGGTAGTCCACCGGCGGCCGGCCCTCGCGGGCCTCGGTGATCGCCGCCATCTCCTGCCAGATCGCGTTGACCTCGGGGGTGTTGAACGCGCGGCTGACGGCGTTCTCGTCCACCCAGGTGACGATCTCGAAGAAGACCGGACCGTGCTCGCTCTCGCTGTGGTAGACGGTCGCGGGCTCGTCGGTGACCAGGCCGTGGGCCTTCAGGGCGGGCCAGTGACGGGCGATGATGTCACGGGCCTGCTCGGCGCAGCCGGGCTTGACCATGTACGTCGCCATCATGTGCGTGGACAGCACCACGGGGGACTGGGACATCGGATGACTCCTCGGTTCTGTTCGTACGGTGCGGATCGATGCGGATCGATGCGGATCAGGGTCGGGCGGGGTGGATCGGGGTCGGGCGGGTCGGGTCGGGGTGGGTCGGACGGGAATCGGTGGGTACGGGCCGGTCCGGTGGCCTCAGGCCTTCTCGGCCGCCGCCGGGGCGCTGCCCGCGGGCTTGGCGGCGGGCGGCCGCGGGGCTCCGAAGGCCGGGGCCGGGACGTCCCGGATCAGCAGCAGGGCGGCCACCCAGCCGACCGCCAGCAGGGCCACCGGCAGCAGCAGGCCGCTGTGCATGGCGGTGGTGAAGGCCTCGGCGAAGGCGTCCTGGACCTTGGCGGCCTGGGCCGGGTCGGCGCCGGCCAGCGCGGGCGGCGGGCCGCCGCTGCCGATCTTCAGCGCGCCGTCGGTGAGCGGGGCGAACGCCTGCTTGAAACCCTCCCGGGCCTCCGGGGGGAGGGCCATGGCCTGGTCGTTCACCCAGCCGCGCAGGCCGCTGGAGAGCCGCAGCGACAGGATCGCGCCGATCGCCGCGCTGGCCAGCAGTCCGCCGATCTCCTGGGAGGTGTTGACCAGCCCGGACGCCACCCCGGCCTGCGGCGGCGGGACCTGGCGCATGCCGACGCTGAACAGCGGTGAGAACACCAGGCCCATGCCCAGGCCGGCCAGGACGAACGGGCCGAGCAGTTCGAGCGTGCCGGTGTCCGTCCCGGTGACCAGGATGAACGAGCCGAGCCCGGCGGTGAAGCAGGCCAGCCCGGTCAGGATGACGGCCTTGCCCGAGCCGCGGTCGGAGAGCTTGCCACCGACCCCGGCGACCAGTGCGGAGGTGAGCGGCATCGCGGCGATGGTGAAGCCGGCCCGCAGGGGGGACATCCCGAGCACGGTCTGGAGGTAGAGCGAGATCGGCAGGAAGGCGCCGAGCATCGAGAAGCCCATGATCGCCGCGACGATGTTGGCGGAGGCGAAGTTCCGCAGCCGCAGCAGGTCGAAGGGGAGCAGCGGGCCGGAGCGCTGGTGCCTGCGCTGGTCCAGCACGAAGTAGGCGAGGACCAGCAGGCCCGCCGCGATCGCGGCCCAGGCGGTGGCGTTCCACTCCAGGCGTTCGCCCTCGATCAGGCCGAAGGCCAGCGCGGTGAGGCCGAGGACGAGCAGCGCGGTCGGTACCAGGGCGAGCGGCTGGCGCTTGCCCGGCCGGTAGTCGTGGACGTGCCGCAGCACCAGATAGGCGGTGGCGATGCCGATCGGCAGGTTGAGGTAGAAGATCCACCGCCAGTCCAGGTAGCTGACGATGACGCCGCCCAGGGTCGGGCCGGTCAGCACCGCGAGCCCGGAGAGCGCGCCGGTGAAACCGAACGCCGCGCCCCACTTGGAGGGCGGGAACACCATGGTGACGATCGGCAGGATCTGCGGGGCGAGCATGGCCCCGCCGATGCCCTGGACGGCCCGGGCCGCGATCAGCACGCCGGCGTTGGGCGCCACTCCGCACAGGCAGGAGGCGGCCACGAACACGGCCAGGCCGTACAGGTAGACCCGGCGGGGGCCGAACAGGTCGCCGAGCCGGCCGGCGACGACGAGCAGGGTGGCGTAGCCGAGGATGTAGGCGCTGAACACCCACAGGCCCTCGTCCAGCGAGGCGTGCACGCCGGACATCACATGAGGCAGCGCGATATTGACGATCGTCATATCGAGCAGCGTCATGAAGAAGCCCATACTGAGCACGCCGAGGATGAGCCAGGGACTTTTGTCCCGGCTTTGCGGGGTGGTCATAGGTGGCTCATTTCTTGGAGCGCCGGAAGCCGTCGAGCAAAGCGGGCATCGGGCTCCGGAAACGGGGAGGCACGGAATGTCCGCCGGTCTCGGCAGGCCGGCGCGAAACGGTCGCGGAGAAGTCGCGGAGAAGTCGTGCGGGTCGCGGGGACGTCGTGGCGAAGCCGCGAGGTGAGTCGCGGGGCCGCCGCGGTGGGCGGCCGCGGGTGCGGCGGGGGCCGCCCGGGTTCAGTCCGCGCGGCGCAGGACCACCGCGTTGGCGTCCAGTTTGAGGACGTCGGTGTGGAGCTGGAAGGGCATCAGCGGGCCGAAGCTGAACCGGTCCGCCGGGAAGTGCCGGGTGAGCGCGGGGGCGTCCACCGGCTTGAACGGGAACATCTCCTGCCGGCTGCCGCGCAGGTAGAGCAGACCGCCGGGGCTCAGCAGCCGGGCCACCTCGGAGGCGTAGCGGTCGCGGTCCGCCGGGCCGAGGTGGTGGAAGCAGCCGCGGTCCACCAGCAGGTCGAACTCCTCGTCGGGCAGGTCGAGTTCGCGGACGTCGCCGACCGAGAGGTCGATCTCCAGGCCGAATTCGGCGGCCCGGGCGGCGGCCAGTCCGACGGCCTCGGCACTGATGTCCACCCCGGTCGCGCGGTACCCGGCGCGGGTCAGCGCGACGGTGTCCCAGCCGGTGCCGCAGCCGAGGTCCAGGGCGCGGGCGCCCGGGGCGGGCGGGGTGGCGGCGAGGAAGCCGACCAGGTCGGGCGAGGGGGCGCTGAGTTCCCAGTACTGGTGGTGGTCCCCGGCCCGGTAGGCCCGGTCCCAGTCCATCGTGGTCGTCGTGGTCATGGTCGTTGACCCCTTCCGGAGGCGCGCCGGACCGCACCGTGCGGCCGGCGGGGCACGCCGGCGGCGGGCGTGCGCGGGGGGAGGTGGCCGCCGCCCGCGGCGCCGGCCGAGGTGGTCGCGGTGGCGTACCAGCCGATCACCTCGGGGTTCCCGGGCGTCAGGACGGGAGAGCCTCGGTAGACCTCGTAGCGCGGCCAGTTGGCCCGCAGCGCGACATCGGCGGCCGGGGTGACGTGCCGGTGGCGGACGGGTGGTTCGGCCTGGGCCGAACCACCCCGCCACAGCATCAGCCGCTCGCTCAGGACGGGCAGGACGCGGATGCCCAGGCTGTCCCGGCGCGGATCGAGCAGGGACAGCCCGGCGACCCGGTCCCGGGGCACCGACAGGCAGGCGTCGAAACGCCGCCGGTCGGGCGCCGTGGACTCCGGGTCGTCGTACAGGATTTCGACACCGACGGTGCGGTCGTCGGAAATCCCGCGATTGAACAGAAAGGCGGTGAGGCGAAGCCAGGTCGCCTCCCGGGGAGTTCCGTTCGACGGATGGCGGAGACTGATCACGAGAAGTGGTCTGGGGAGCACCGGGAACCAATGTCCGGCTCCCTGGAAATGCGTACCCAATGTGTGGGCCTTATTCACAGGGGTGACGCTATCAACGGGTCAGCGCCCGCGTTTGACTGTCCTGGACACGTTCGGAACTTATTCCGGACCGATCGGGTCGGGCCGGCCCGCCCCGGGCCGCAGCAGCGCCGCCGCCCGGGCCACGCTGCGGGCCAGCTCGTCCACCCGGGCGCCCAGTTCGGGATCGGCCGGCCCGCCGTCCGGGAGGGCGGTCCGGGCCTGCGGGACGGCGACCTGCTCGGGCACCATCCAGGCCCGGTACCAGCGCGCCACCAGTCGCAGGTGGTTGAGCGCGTTGGAGTTGCTGCGGCCGCCGAGCGCGCAGATGGCCCCGAAGACCTTGCCCTCGACGTGCTCGAAGTCCAGCAGGTCCAGGGCGTTCTTCAGGGCCCCGCCGATCGTGCCGTGGTACTCCGGCCCGGCCAGGATGACGCCGTCGGCGGCGCGGAACTCCTCCCGGAGCAGCTTGACGTCGGGGCGGCTCGGCCACGGGTCCCGCTTGTCGCCGTTGCAGAACGGCAGGTCCAGCTCGCGCAGGTCCAGCAGGGAGGTCCGGCAGCCGTCGGCCTCCAGTACGGTGATCGCCCGGCGCAGCAGCAGCTGGCTGGTCGAGCCGGGGCGCAGGGAGCCGCCGAGGCCGAGGATCCTCGGCCCCGGCGGGCGGGCGCTCACTCCTCCTCGCAGATGGCGTCGGCCGGGCAGCAGTCCATCGCCTCGTACACCAGCTCCTCCTCGTCCTCGTCGACCGGCTGGCGGGCGACGAAGGTGTACCCGGCCTTGTCGTTGCGGACGAAGGAGTCCGGGGCGATGCAGCGGCAGGTGTCGCAGTCGGTGCACTCCGCGTTGACGTAGAACCGGCCGGGCGCGTTCTCCGGCAGCCGGGCCGGGACCGGGTAGCCGCTCATCGGGTGCCCGCCCCGGTGCCGGGCCCGCTCGTGCCGGGCCCGTTCATGCCCGTCCCGTTCATGCCTGGCCCCGTCCGGCGTGGACCAGCTCCAGCACCCGGTCGGTGTCGGTGCGCAGCAGGTGGCCGTAGGTGTGGCCGAGTTCGTCCTCGGGGGCGTAGGCGAGCACCTCGACGCCGTCGAAGCCGGCCAGGTAGTCCAGGACCCGGCGGACGTGGTCGGGGGTGTCGACGCTGAGCCCGAGGTGCGACATCAGCGCCCGCTTGCGCGCGGGCGGTTCGCTCGCCCAGGCCCCGTAGGCGCGGCAGGTGAAGAACTCCACCTCGGTGCCCCGCTCGGTGGTCAGGTTGATCCAGTGACCGGGGGTGCCGTGCACCCGCGGCGCGATGTGCGAGGGGCCGGCGGACACCTGGTGGAGGCCGGCGTGGGCCCGGACGGTCTCCAGCCAGGCCTCGTACTCCTCCTCGGTGCGGTAGTCGCCGAGGTAGACGGCGACGTGGTGCAGGCCGGTCAGCCGCAGGGTGCGCGGGTCCAGCGGCTGGCCGAAGAAGGCGAGCAGCGCGTCGGCGGTGCTGGTGGCGGCCGCGCGGTCGGCCCAGTCGAGGACCTCCTTCAGGGCGGGCTCGCGGTCGGCCCCGGTGGGCAGGTGGTCGGCGGCGGGGTACAGCAGGCTGGGTGCCATGGCGAATCAGCTCCGTGGGGCGGTCAGGTAGTCCGTGATGAGGGTCTCCAGGTCCTGGTGGCCGGCGTACGGCTTCAGCAGCTCCTGGTACAGCTCGGGCCGGCGGCCGTGCAGGCAGAAGTAGAGGCTCTTGCGGAAGGACAGGTCGACCTCGCGCAGTTCGCGGATCCGGTCCAGGTCGAGCTCGGCGATCAGCACGCCCTCCTCCTCGTCCAGCGAGCCGACCAGGTGCTCGGGCGAGGCGACGGTGCTGTGGCCGGCCACCGAGATGGAGACCGTCCGCCCGGCGCGCTCGCCGGTCACCTCGCCGACCGCGCTGGCCAGCAGGGTGTAGCAGACGTTGAAGGAGGAGTTGGCCTGGATGCACGGCCGGGTGATCTGGATGTTGCCGCGCAGCGCCGCGCCGGGCACCGCGATGATCTCGGCGCCGCGCATCGCCAGCGTCCGCGGCACCTCGGGGATCCAGAAGTCGGAGCAGACGCAGATCCCCAGGCGCCCGAACGGCGTATCCACGATGACCAGTTCGTCACTCGGCTCGATGGTGACCATCTCGGCGGCGAAGCGGTGGGTCTTGCGCGCCTTGGCGGCGATCCGGCCCTGGTCGTCGAGCAGGACGGCGGTGTTGTAGTACCGGTCGTCCTCGCGCTCGACGACCGTGCCGCAGAGCAGGTAGCAGCCCTTGGCGCGGGCCACCTCGGCGAGCCGGTCGAAGACCGGGCCCGGCACCGGCTGGTCGATCACGCCCTTGAGGTGGGCGCGGCCGGGGAAGTAGAAGGGCGGGCCGAGGAAGAACTCCGGCAGGATGATCAGCTCGACGTCCTGGACGGTGTCCAGCAGGGCGAGCGTCCGGGCCAGGTTGACCTCGGGGTCCGGGTCCCAGAGGCTCTGGATCAGCGCGACCCGGGGCCGGCTGGTGGCGAGGTTGCGGTCGACGGTCATCTGGTCAGGCTCCGTCCGGGGGGCCCGGGGACGCCGGGGCGTGGTCGGGGGTGTCCGGGGCGGCCGGCGCGCCGAGGGCTTCGGCGGCCCAGTCGGGCAGCGGTCCGTCCGGGTGGGTGGCGGCGGTCAGCGCGAGACCCAGCGGCGAGCGGCGGAAGTCGGCGGCGAACGGCGCGGCCTCGCGCATCCGGCGCAGCTCGTGCAGGTCCAGGTCGGCGGTCAGCAGCACCTCCTCGCGGTCGGCCTCGGCGAGCACCGGCTGCTGCTTGCGGAAGTCCCGCGAGTAGGCGCCGATCGCCAGCGGACTGCGCAGGATCGCGCTGCGGCCCATGTAGGTGAGTCCGGCGAGGGTGTTCTCGCCGGTCGCGCTGGCGAACAGCACGTAGGCGCAGTTCTCGGCGGCCCGGGCGAGCAGCATCTGCCGCACCGGTTCGGCGAACGGCCGCAGCAGGACCGAGGGGGCCACGATGACCTCCGCCGACGCGGCGAACAGGCCGCGCAGCACCTCGGGGAACTGCACGTCGTAGCCGAGCGCGAAGCCGATCCGGCCCAGCGGGGTGGGGAAGACGCGGGCGCCGGTGCGGCCCGTGATGAAGTGCGCCTCCAGGTCGTACACCATGGTGCGCCGCGCGGTGCCGACGAGCAGGCCGGTGTCGTCCAGCAGCACGGCGGTGCTGTGCACGTGCTCGCCGGCGCGCTCCAGCACCCCGGCGGCGATCCAGACGCCGAGTTCGCGGGCCAGGCCGGCCAGCCACTCGGTGATCGGTCCGGGCACCGGCTCGGCGATCTCGTGGCTCTTCGGCAGGTTCAGCGCGGTGGCGAACACCTCGGGCAGGACGACGAGCCGGCAGTCGTCGTCGGCCGCGGCGCGCACCAGCTTCTCGGCCCGCGCCAGGTTCTCCGCACGGCGGTTGGTGGCGACGGACAGCTGGACGACGCCGACCCGGTACCGGCGGAGATCGGCGGTGGGCATGGTCGTGCTCCTTCCGGGGGAGGGGCGGTGGGGCGGGGCGGGGGGGGGGGCGGCGCCGCGGTCGCCCCGCCGCCGGAGGACGAACAGCCGGCCACGGCCGCGGCCGCGAGGGCCA
>NZ_JBHYYB010000084.1:0-39691 GCF_042752535.1 Kitasatospora sp. NPDC059327
TGTTGAGTTCTCAAGGAACGGACACTTCCTTCGGACCGCCTTCCAGCGGGCCCTCCGGGCGCTTCGTTCTTTCGTGTTCCCAGCTTATCAGATGTCTTCCACACCGTTTCCGGCGCTTCGTTTATCCGATTTGCTTTCGCCTTTCGGCGCTCCCGAACTCTAGCAGAGTTTTTCGGGCCGTTTTCCGCACTCCGTACTCGAATTTCGTTCGAGAACTTCCGGCAGGCCGTCCCGTGGGGCAACCCGGAGAACATTACGCACCGGGTCGCCCCACGTCAAACCGGACGACGGGGTGGTCGCGCGGAGGATCAGACCTCGACGACGACCGGAAGGATCATCGGACGGCGGCGGTAGTTGTCCGCCACCCACTTGCCGATGGTCCGGCGGACGAGCTGCTGGACCTGGCGGATCTCCAGGACGCCGTCGCTCGCCGAGCGGTCCAGGGCTTCCTGGAGCTTGGCGGCCACCGGGACGAAGGCCTTGTCGTCGATGCCGGAACCGCGGGCCTGGATGGTCGGACTGCCCACGATCTTCCCGTTGGTGGAGTCGACCACCACGAAGACCGAGATGAAGCCCTCCTCGCCGAGGATCCGGCGGTCCTTCAGGGAGGCCTCGGTGATGTCGCCGACGGACGAGCCGTCGACGTACACGTAGCCGGCCTGCACCTTGCCGACGACGCGGGCGACGCCGTTCTCAAGATCGACGCAGACGCCGTCCTCCGCGATCACCGTGCGGTGCTTCGGCACGCCGGTCGCGATGCCCAGGTCCGCGGCTGCCCGCAGGTGGCGCCACTCGCCGTGGACCGGCATCAGGTTGCGCGGCTTGCAGATGTTGAAGAAGTAGAGCAGCTCGCCGGCCGACGCGTGACCGGAGACGTGCACCTTGGCGTTGCCCTTGTGCACGACCTTGGCGCCCCAGCGGGTCAGGCCGTTGATCACCCGGTAGACGGCGTTCTCGTTGCCGGGGATCAGCGAGGAGGCCAGGACGACGGTGTCGCCCTCGACGATGCGGATCTGGTGGTCGCGGTTGGCCATCCGGGACAGCGCCGCCATCGGCTCGCCCTGCGAACCGGTGCAGATCAGCACGACCTCCTTGTCCGGGAGGTCGTCCAGCTGCTTGACGTCCACGACCAGGTTGCCGGGGACCTTCAGGTAGCCGAGGTCACGGGCGATGCCCATGTTGCGGACCATCGAGCGGCCGACGAAGGCGACCTTGCGCTTGTACTCGTGCGCGGCGTCCAGCACCTGCTGGATGCGGTGCACGTGGCTGGCGAAGGAGGCGACGATGATGCGCTTGTCGGCGTTGGCGAAGACGTTGCGCAGCGCGGCCGAGATGTCCCGCTCGTGCGGGATGAAGCCGGGGACCTCGGCGTTGGTGGAGTCCACCAGCAGCAGGTCCATGCCCTCCTCGGCCAGCTTCGCGAAGGCCGGGAGGTCGGTGAGGCGGCCGTCGAGCGGCAGCTGGTCCATCTTGAAGTCGCCGGTGGCGACCACCATGCCGGCGGGCGTGCGCACGGCGACGGCCAGCGCGTCCGGGATGGAGTGGTTGACCGCGATGAACTGGCAGTCGAAGGGGCCGATCCGCTCGCGGTCGCCCTCCTTCACCTCCAGCACGTACGGACGGATCCGGTGCTCGGCGAGCTTGGCCTCGATCAGGGCGAGGGTGAGCTTCGAACCGATCAGCGGGATGTCCGGGTTCTCCCGGAGCAGGTACGGGACGGCACCGATGTGGTCCTCGTGCCCGTGGGTCAGGACGATGCCGTCGATCTTGTCGAGCCGGTCCCGGATGTAACTGAAGTCCGGGAGGATCAGGTCGACGCCGGGCTGCTCGTCCTCGGGGAAGAGGACACCGCAGTCGATGATGAGCATGCGGTCCCCGTATTCGAGGACCGTCATGTTGCGGCCGATCTCGCCGAGGCCGCCGAGCGGAGTGATGCGCAGGGCACCCTCCTTGAGGGCCGGGGGCGCGCCGAGTTCGGGATGCGGGTGGCTCAAAAGACTCTCCTCACGACGCACGCCATATGCCCGGGGTTCTCCCCCGAAAGACATATGGCGTGCGTACTCAGTGTCGGTTTCCTACTGGGTCGGTGCTCTCGCGCCTTCGTTCCGGTCCAGCGGCGGACCTCTCGGGAGGTCCGGCGAGCCGGGGCGCGCACGTCTTGTCTGTTACAGGTGTACCCCGCCGGCGGCGAGATCCTTCTTCAATTGCGCGATCTCCTCGGAAGTCGCGCCGACCAGTGGCAGCCGGAGCGGTCCGGCCGGCAGGCCCCGCAGCTCCAGGGCCGCCTTGGTGAGGATGACACCCTGCGTGCGGAACATACCGCTGAAGACCGGCAGCAGGCTCTGGTGGATCGCCGTGGCCTTGGCCACATCTCCGGCCAGGAAGGCGTCGATCATGCTGCGGAGCTCACCGGCGACCACGTGCCCGACCACGCTGACCACACCGGCGGCGCCGACGGAGAGCAGCGGCAGGTTGAGGACGTCGTCGCCGGAGTACCAGGCCAGGCCGGAGCGGGCGATGGCCCACGCGGCGGCGCCGAGGTCGCCCTTGGCGTCCTTGTTGGCGACGATCCGCGGGTGCTCGCCGAGCCGGACCAGCGTCTCGTGGCTCAGGGCGACGCCGCTGCGGCCGGGGATGTCGTAGAGCATGACCGGCAGGCCGGTGGCGTCCGCGATGTGGGTGGTGTGCCGGTACAGGCCCTCCTGCGGGGGCTTGCTGTAGTACGGCGTGACGACCAGCAGGCCGTGCGCCCCGGCGGCCTCGGCCTGCCGGGCGAGGTCGGCGCTGTGGTGGGTGTCGTTGGTGCCGACGCCGGCCACCACGTGGGCGCGGTCCCCCACCGCGTCCACGACGGCACGGACGAGCCGGGCCTTCTCGGCGTCGCTGGTGGTCGGGGACTCACCGGTGGTGCCGTTGAGGACGAGGCCGTCATTGCCTGCGTCGACGAGATGTGCGGCGAGGCGCTGGGCGCCGTCGAGGTCGAGCCCGCCGTCAGCGGTGAACGGGGTCACCATCGCGGTCAGGACCCGGCCGAACGGCGTCTGGGGGGTGGAGGTCGGAGCCATGCGTCCAAAACTACTCGTAGGCGGTGGGGCGGTACCCAGGCCGGTCCAGGGTTCGGACAGGTGTGGCGCGCGGAGCGGCACGACGATGGGATTCCGGTGCTGCGTGCTCGGGGGTTCACGCAGCACCGGAATCCGTGTCATGAGCGTAGGGAGCGGCTAGAAAAGCCGCAATCCAGACATGCCAGGCAAGCCGCCCATATGCCCGTCGCCCCAGGTCAGGGGGCGACCCGGCCGTGCTTCTCGAAGGCCGCATGGGTGAGCGGCATGAGCCGGGCCCACTGCTCCTCCATCTGCTCGGCGACCATCTCGATCTCGCGCTGCGGGAACGACGGCACGGCCGCGTTCTCCTTCTTGGTCCGCAGCGACAGGAAGTGCATCAGCGAGCGGGCGTTGCAGGTGGCGTACATCGAGGAGAACAGGCCGACCGGCAGGACCGCGCGGGCCACCTCGCGGGCGACACCGGCGGCCAGCATCTCCTGGTAGCGGTCGTACGCCTCGCGGTAGGCCTTCTCCATCGCCCCGGTGACGGTGCTGAACTGCGCCGCGGTGCCCTCGACGAACTCGTAGCGCCCCGGCCGCCCCTCCTGGACGAGCTTGCGCTCCGCCCCGGGCACGTAGAACACCGGCTGCAGCTCGCGGTAGCGGCCGGACTCCTCGTTGTACGACCAGCCGCTGCGGTGGCGGTGGAACTCCCGGAAGACGAAGATCGGCGCGCTGATGAAGAAGGTCATCGAGTTGTGCTCGAACGGCGTGCCGTGCCGGTCCCGCATCAGGTAGTTGATCAGGCCCTTGGACTTCTCCGGGTCCTGCCGCAGCGCCTCCAGGGACTGCTCCCCGGCCGTCGAGACCCGGGCCGCCCAGATGACGTCCGAGTCGGCGGCGGCGCTGCGGACCAGCTCCACGGTGACATCGCTGCGGAACTGGGGGGCCAGAGGTTCGTCGGTCACGCGGTACTCCTTGCGGGTTCGGTGGTGCTGTGCAGCCGGATCGCGTGCTGCATGGTCTTGCGGGCGCGCGGGGTGTCGCCGGCGTCGGCGTACGCCACCGCGAGGCGGAAGAAGACCCGCCAGTCGCCGGGTGAGGCCTCCGCCTCGTCCTTGCGGCGCGCGAACACCGCGTCGGCCGAGTCCCGGTCGATCCGGCCGCCGGCGGTGCGCTTGAGCTCGTCCACCGGCAGGCCGCCCTCGGCCTCCAGCTCGCGGGCGAGCCGCTCACTGGCCCGGCCGAAGCGAACGGTCTGGCGCAGGAACCAGACCCCGATCGGCGGGACGACGAAGGCGCACAGGCCCAGGCCGATGCCGAGCGGCTTGCCGGTGGCGATCAGCTGGACGCCCTCGCCCACGCAGACCAGGGCCACCAGCAGCAGCACGCCGGAGAGGACGAAGAAGCCGGTACGGGAGGTCATCCTCGGCTCACAGGTCCAGGAAGTGTTCGAGGCCCAGGGTCAGCCCGGGGTTCTCCACGACCTTGCGCACACCCAACAGGATGCCCGGCATGAAGCTGCTGTGGTGCAGCGAGTCGTGCCGGATGGTGAGGGTCTCGCCCGTGTCGCCGAACATCACCTGCTGGTGGGCGAGCAGCCCGCGCAGCCGGACGGAGTGCACCGGCACCCCGTCCACGTCCGCGCCGCGCGCGCCGGGCAGGCTGTGCGTGGTCGGGTCCTGCTGCGGCGGCCGGCCGGCCTCGGCGCGGGCGGCGGCGATCAGCTGGGCGGTGCGGGTGGCCGTGCCGCTCGGCGCGTCGGCCTTGCGGTCGTGGTGCAGCTCGACGACCTCGACCGACTCGAAGTACTTCGCGGCGGTCTGGGCGAACTTCATGCCGAGCACGGCGCCGATGGAGAAGTTCGGCGCGATCAGGACGCCGACCGGCAGCGGCGGCCGGCCGGTGGCCTCGGCCGGGTACAGCCAGTGCTCCAGCTCGCCCAGCCGGGCGTCGTTCCAACCGGTGGTCCCGGTGACCACGTGGATGCCGCTGTGGACGCAGAAGTCGAGGTTGCGCATCACGGAGTCCGGATGCGTGAGCTCGACGGCGACCTGCACACCGGCCGCGGTGAGCTCCTCCAGGTCCGAGTCCCGGCCCAGCGTGGCGACCAGCTCCAGGTCGGGGGCGGCCTCGACGGCCTTGACCGCCTCGGAGCCGATCCGGCCCCTGGCGCCGATCACGGCGACACGCAGCGTCATAGCGAGAAGTCCCTTCAGACCAGCAGGTCGGCGAGCCGGGCGGCCCGCTTGTCGTTGATCGGGCCGATCAGCGCGAGCGAGGGCCGGTACGCGCCCAGCACATCACGGGCCACCGCGTGGACGTCGTCCAGGGTCACGGCCGCGATCTTCGCCAGCATGTCGTCCACCGACAGGTGGTGGCCGTAGCTCAGCTCGGCCTTGCCGATCCGGTTCATCAGGGAGCCGGTGTCCTCCATGCCGAGCACGGTGGAACCGGAGATCTGGCCGATCGCCCGGCGCAGCTCCTCCTCGGTGATGCCGTCGGCGACCACCTTGGCGAGCTCCTCGCGGCAGATCCGCAGCACCTCCTCGACGCGCTTGGGCTGACAGCCGGCGTAGATGCCGAACAGGCCGCTGTCCGCGTAGGAGGAGGAGTACGAGTAGACCGAGTACGCCAGCCCGCGCTTCTCCCGGACCTCCTGGAACAGCCGCGAGCTCATCCCGCCGCCGAGCGCCGCGTTCAGCACGCCCATCGCCCAGCGGCGTTCGTCGTGGCGCGGCACACCGGGCACGCCGAGCACCAGGTGGGCCTGCTCGGTGGAGCGGTTGAGCACCTCGACCTTGCCGGCCGTGCGCAGGGTCTTGACGCCGCGCCGGGCCTCGGCGGGCTCGGCGGTGGAGCGCGCCAGCAGCGGTGCGAAGGCCCGCTCGACCTGGCGGACCACCTTGCGGTGGTCCAGGTTGCCGGCCGCGGCGACGACCAGGTGCTCGGGCTTGTAACGGCGGTGGAAGAACCCGGCGATCTGGTCGCGGGTGAGGCCGTTCACGGTCTCCTGGGTGCCGAGGATCGGGCGGCCGAGCGGGCCGCTGCCGAAGATCACCTTGGCGAAGAGGTCGTGCACCACGTCGCCCGGGTCGTCCTCGGCCATCGCCATCTCCTCCAGGATGACGCCGCGCTCGGCCTCGACGTCCTCCGGGCGGATCAGCGAACCGGTGAGCATGTCGCAGACCACGTCGATGGCGAGCGGCAGGTCGGTGTCGAGCACCCTGGCGTAGTAGCAGGTGTTCTCCTTCGCGGTGAAGGCGTTCATCTCGCCGCCGACCGCGTCCAGGGCCGCCGAGATGTCCAGCGCGCTGCGCCGCTCGGTGCCCTTGAAGAGCAGGTGCTCCAGGTAGTGGGTGGCCCCGTTGAGCTGCGGGGTCTCGTCCCGCGAGCCGACGCCGACCCAGATGCCGAAGGTCGCGGAGCGCACCGTCGGCAGGGTTTCGGTGACGACCCGCAGGCCGCCGGGGAGGACGGTGCGGCGCACCGTGCCGGCGCCGTCCACGCCCTTGAGCAGGGTCCGGGTGGTGCCGGGGCGCTGCTTCGCCGCCGAGGCCTGGGCCACGGGGTGTACCTCCGTAGAGAGCATGTGCAACAACAGGGTGCGGCCCGCACGCCGAGTGGGCGTGCGGGCCGCGGCCGCTTCTATCGAACCGGCGGGCTAGCGGCGCTTCACTCGGAAGCGTCCTCGCCGCCCTCTTCGCCCTCGACGACCGGGATCAGCGAGAGCTTGCCGCGCGGGTCGATCTCGGCGATCTCGACCTGGACCTTGGCGCCGACGCCGAGCACGTCCTCGACGTTCTCCACGCGCTTGCCACCGGCGAGCTTGCGGATCTGCGAGATGTGCAGCAGGCCGTCCTTGCCCGGCATGAGCGAGACGAACGCGCCGAACGTCGTGGTCTTCACCACGGTGCCCAGGTAGCGCTCGCCGACCTCCGGCATGGTCGGGTTGGCGATCTGGTTGATCGTCGTACGGGCAGCCTCCGCCGAGGGACCGTCGACCGCACCGATGTAGATGGTGCCGTCGTCCTCGATGGTGATGTCCGCGCCGGTGTCCTCCTGGATCTGGTTGATCATCTTGCCCTTGGGGCCGATGACCTCACCGATCTTGTCCACCGGGATCTTGATGGTGATGATGCGCGGCGCGTTCGGCGACATCTCGTCGGGCGCGTCGATGGCCTCGTTCATCACGTCGAGGATGTGCAGGCGGGCGTCCTTGGCCTGCTTCAGCGCGGCGGCCAGCACGGAGGCCGGGATGCCGTTCAGCTTGGTGTCCAGCTGCAGCGCGGTGATGAAGTTGCGGGTACCGGCGACCTTGAAGTCCATGTCGCCGAACGCGTCCTCGGCGCCCAGGATGTCGGTCAGCGCGACGTAGTGCGTCTCGCCGTCGATCTCCTGCGAGATCAGGCCCATCGCGATACCGGCGACGGCGGCCTTCAGCGGCACACCGGCGTTCAGCAGCGACATGGTCGAGGCGCAGACCGAGCCCATCGAGGTGGAGCCGTTGGAGCTCAGCGCCTCGGAGACCTGGCGGATCGCGTAGGGGAACTCCTCGCGGGTCGGCAGCACGGGCAGGATCGCCCGCTCGGCCAGCGCGCCGTGGCCGATCTCGCGGCGCTTGGGCGAGCCCACGCGGCCGGTCTCGCCGACCGAGTACGGCGGGAAGTTGTAGTTGTGCATGTAGCGGCGACGCGTCTCCGGGGAGAGCGTGTCGAGCTGCTGCTCCATGCGCAGCATGTTCAGCGTGGTGACACCCAGGATCTGGGTCTCGCCGCGCTCGAACAGGGCCGAGCCGTGGACACGCGGGATGGCCTCGACCTCGGCGGCCAGGGTGCGGATGTCGGTGACACCGCGGCCGTCGATGCGGACCTTGTCCTTGATGACGCGCTCGCGCACGACCTTCTTGGTCAGCGCGTTGTACGCGGCGCTGATCTCCTTCTCGCGGCCCTCGAACTCCGGCAGGAGCTTCTCGGCGGCGATCGCCTTGACGCGGTCCAGCTCGGCGTTGCGCTCCTGCTTGCCGGCGATGGTCAGCGCCTGCGACAGCTCGCCCTTGACCGCGTCGGTCAGGGCGGCCAGCACGTCGTCCTGGTAGTCCAGGAAGATCGGGAACTCGGCGGTCGGCTTGGCGGCCTGGGCGGCCAGCTGCGACTGCGCGGCGCAGAGCGCCTTGATGAAGGGCTTCGAGGCCTCCAGGCCGGCGGCCACGACATCCTCGGTCGGCGCCTCGGCGCCGCCCTCGACCAGCTTGATGGTCTTGGTGGTGGCCTCGGCCTCGACCATCATGATCGCGACATCGCCGTCGGGCAGGGTGCGGCCGGCGACGACCATGTCGAAGACGGCGTCCTCCAGCTCGCTGTGGGTCGGGAACGCGACCCACTGGCCCTTGATCAGCGCGACGCGGACGCCGCCGATCGGGCCGGAGAACGGCAGGCCGGCCAGCTGGGTGGACGCGGAGGCGGCGTTGATGGCCACCACGTCGTACAGGTGGTCGGGGTTGAGCGCCATGATCGTGCAGACGACCTGGATCTCGTTGCGCAGGCCCTTGACGAAGGACGGGCGCAGCGGCCGGTCGATCAGGCGGCAGGTGAGGATCGCGTCCTCGGAGGGCCGGCCCTCACGACGGAAGAACGAGCCGGGGATGCGGCCCGCGGCGTACATCCGCTCCTCGACGTCCACGGTCAGCGGGAAGAAGTCGAAGTGCTCCTTCGGCTGCTTGGAGGCGCTCGTGGCCGACAGCACCATGGTGTCGTCGTCCAGGTAGGCCACGGCGGAGCCGGCGGCCTGACGGGCCAGACGGCCGGTCTCGAAGCGGATGGTACGGGTGCCGAAGGAACCGTTGTCGATAACGGCCTCGGCGTAGAACACGTTCTCTTCCACCTGGAAGATCTCCTCTTTCGTACGTCTCCGGGAGAGCGCCCCCGCGCATTGCTGCCGGTGGCCCTGGGCCCTCTTTCGCAGAGGAAGGCAGTCGGGCCGGTCTTCGATCGAAGCCTCCGGTGGGCCCCGCTCGGTCGGCGGGGCTTCCGGCGGCCACTACCGAGGACCGGCGCCTCTCGGCTGCCGGGCCGGGGCGGGCGGTCCGCGTCTGGACGCTCTCTCGGATGCGGGCGGCTTCCGTTTGAAGCCTTCGTCCCGCGGGGGTCGGGGTCTGTCGCCCGGGTGGCGCGGTGTCGCGCCATCACCCGGCATGCCCACAACCCTACGGTGCAATCCTCGGCCACCAGGGGAGGTGCGCGCGAGTTGTTATACGCGGTCGTGATGTCCGGGGCGCCGCGGGTCGTCGCCCGCGGCATACGCGCGAGGGGCGGCTCCCCGGTGTGGGGAGCCGCCCCGAGCGGCGGTCTTAGCGGGCGCCGCCGGCGGCACCGCGGCGGATGCCCAGGCGGTCGACGAGCGTACGGAAGCGCTCGATGTCCTTCTTGGCCAGGTACTGGAGAAGGCGACGACGCTGGCCGACCAGGATCAGCAGGCCACGACGCGAGTGGTGGTCGTGCTTGTGGGCCTTCAGGTGCTCGGTCAGGTCCGAGATACGGCGGGAGAGCATGGCCACCTGCACCTCGGGGGAGCCGGTGTCGCCCTCCTTCTGGCCGAACTCGGCGATGATCTGCTTCTTGACGTCAGAGGCGAGTGCCACTGCAACTCCTTCGGGGTGATACCGAGCGGGCCTGGTCTACGGCACAGGACTCTGTGAGAACTCGGTGTCGTGACTGAGTGCGGCCGGCGGTCTGCGACCCACGAGGGGCGGACACCCTGCTGCACTCGAAGGGCAAGCGTACCAGTGCCCCCGGCGCGACCGGTCAGCCGGTCGCGCCGCGGACCAGGCTGTAGACCTCCAGGACGCCCAGCGCCAGCGGGACGAGGGCGATCAGGGTGAGGCTGTCGACCAGGTCCAGGACGCGCCCCCAGAACGGCGAGACGCCGAGCCGGGGCACCACCAGGGCGATCGCGGTGAGCACTGCGGCGCCGAAGGCGATCGAGGTGGCCAGCCAGATGGTGCGCAGGTCCACCTCGGTGGAGCCGGCGGCCTTCAGGATGAACAGCGGGGTGTGCAGCGAGAGGCCGACGATCAGCAGCGACAGGCCGAGCAGGCCGGCGATGGTGAGGCTGAAGACCTGCGCGGTGTAGCGGAACAGCCGGGCGCGCAGCATGGTGGCGATGCCGAGGGTGAGGGCGAGCAGCTCCGGGAAGAGCTCGTCGGTGAAGCCGAGGACGGCGCAGGCGCCGACGATCACCGCGGCGCAGCCGCCGACCAGGCCGACCAGCACCTCGTGGCCGCGGCGGGCCTGGTGGGCGATGCGCTCGTACTGGACGGCCTCGGCGCGGCCGGCCTCCTCGTCGTAGTCGCGGCTGCGGGTCCGGGTCTGGCCGGGGGCGCTGAAGCCGACGGGGAGGCGGGCGAAGCGGGCGGAGAGGCTCGGCAGGAAGCCGATCACGGCGACGGCGGCGACGCCGGTGACGGCGGCGATGTGGTTGGCCGGGGTCGCGGGCAGCAGGACGGCGGCGAAGGTGGCGAGCGCGCCGGCGGCGGCCAGGAAGGCGGCGGCGACGAACAGCGAGTCCTTCTCCGGCAGCAGGCCGACCAGCAGGACGGCCACCACCAGGACGGCGACGCAGCCGGTGAGGAACTGGAGCCGGCCCGGCCCCTCCCAGCGGTGGGCGACCGCGATGACGCCGCTGCCGCCGATCAGCGCGTGCGGCAGGGCGCCGAGGCCGAGCGCGAGCGCCGCCCAGGCGTCCTGGTAGACCCGGGCCCGGACGCCGGCCAGGGCGGTGAGCACGATCGCGATGACGCCGGACAGCACGCCCGGCAGGCCGTGCATGTCGTGGCGCAGGTCGGAGAACCAGAGCGCGAAGCCGAGCAGGGTGAGCAGCACGCCGGCGCCGATCAGGCCGAAGGCCCGCATCAACTCGGGGCTCCAGAACCGGCGGTCGGCCTCGACGGCGGTGGCGATGGCGTCGGCGACGTCGTCGTAGACGGCCGGCGGCAGCGACTCGGCGAAGGGGCGCAGGCTGAGCAGGTCGCCGTCGCGGACCTGCTGCGCGGCGAGCGGCAGGCCGCTGTCGAGCACGGTGCCGTCCCGGCGGACCAGGTGGAAGCCGGTCGGGGCGCCGTCGGGCTGGGTCTGCCCGGAGAGCCGCAGCACCTCGGGGTAGACGTCGGCGAGCGGGACGTCCTCGGGCAGGGCGACGTCGATCCGGCTGTCCGGTGCGACGACGGTGACCCGGCAGAAGCCGGTCGTGGTGGCGCCGCTCATGCCCGCACCTCGCCGACGCTCGACGCCGGTCGCGCGCGGCGCGCTTCCCTGACGAGTGGCTCGCTTCGCTCGCTCACTGCGCACCCCTCGGTCGCTCGACGCACTGGGCGCTCCCCCTTGTTTGACGGTGCCGCTCTACCGGCGGCGGTCGTGCTTGGCTGCTGGCGCGTGCAGGCCGGGCTGGAACTGACTCGATCCGGCCATGAGTTGGCGCGGCGTTACCCTACCCGTTCCGTTCCGGCCCGCCACCGTGCAGGGGTTGGTGGGGCGGCGGCCCGCGGGACCGGTGACCGGCACCGGGCGCCCTGGCTGATCCGCCGGAACGGGCCCCAGTAGGATCGGCCCCTGCGCAAGCCGACGGGGGCAGGGGCCGCGCTCCTCCCCGGGTGCCTGCGGTCGGCGGAGCGGGGGCGGCGTCACACGGGGCGCCCTCACCCGTACGTATCCAGTTGCGTGAGGGCTGATGCCGAAGTGAACGATCAGACCGTTCGAAACCGCGGGGTGGGGTGCGCATGAGCGTGATCACGGTCAAGCGCCCCGCACGGGCCTATCCCCCGGCGGTGCCGGACGAGCCGGTGGAGCTGGTCACCCCGCCCGAACTGCCCAGGTCGGGCGGCGAGGACTGGGTGATGAGCATCCTGCCGATGCTCGGCATGGGCGGCTCGGCGGTGTTCTTCTTCTCGCCCGGCGCACAGGCCCCCATGAAGATCATGGGCGGCCTGATGATCGTCTCGACGGTCGGCATGGCCCTGGCGCAGATCGTGAGGGCCCGTAAGGGCGGCTCCACCGCCACCGCGGACGAGCGGCGCGACTACCTCAAGTACCTGCAGCAGATGCGTCGTCAGGTGCGCCGGACGGCGGAGCGCCAGCGTGGCGCGCAGCTGTTCCTGAACCCCGAGCCGGACCAGCTCTGGTCGATCGTCGCGGACGGCCGCCGGCTCTGGGAACGCCGCACCGCGGACGCGGACTTCGCCCAGATCCGGGTCGGCCGGGGGCCGGTCCAGCTGTCCACACCGCTGGTGGCGCCGCAGACGGCGCCGATGGAGGAGCTGGAGCCGCTCTCCGCGGCGGCCATGCACACCTTCCTGAAGGCCCACGGCACCCTGCAGGACCTGCCGTTGGCGGTCTCGCTGCGCGCCTTCTACCACATCACGGTGTGCGGCGACCCGGACACCGTGTACGGCAACGTCCGGGCGATGATCGCCCAGTTGACGACGCTGCACTCGCCGGACGACCTGCTGGTGACGGTGGCCGCCGCGCCGGGCGCGGTGGAGGAGTGGGAGTGGACCAAGTGGCTCCCGCACAACCAGCACCGCAAGGACACCGACGGCGCCGGTCCGCGCCGGCTGATCGCGACCGGCCTCGGTGAGCTGGAGTACCTGCTCCAGGACGAACTGGCGGGCCGCCAGCGCTTCGTGCGCGACGCGGCGCCGTCCTCGGACCAGCCGCACATCATCGTCGTGATGGACGGCGCGTCCGTCCCGCACGACTCGCTGCTGGCCGGCGCGGAGGGCGTCCACGGGGTGACCATCGTCGAGGTGGTCCCGGGCGACCTGGACGAGCCGACCGGCCACCTGATCGTCACGGTGACGCCGGACGAGCTGGTGCTGCGCTCCGCCTCGGGCGCGACCTACTCCGGCACCCCGGACACCCTCTCCACCTGGCAGTCCGAGGCGCTGGCGCGGCAGCTGGCGCCGTACCGGATCTCGGCCGGCGGCGACGACGAACCGCTGCTGTCCAACCTGGACTTCACCGAGCTGATGAACTCGGGCGACCCGGGCTCGTTCGACGTGACGCGCAGCTGGCGGACCCGGGCGCAGCACGAGAAGCTGCGGGTGCCGATCGGCGTCGGGGCCGGCGGCGAACACGTCTACCTGGACATCAAGGAGGCGGCGCTCGAAGGCATGGGCCCGCACGGCCTCTGCGTCGGCGCGACCGGCTCCGGCAAGTCCGAGCTGCTGCGCACCCTGGTGCTGGGCCTGGCGATGACGCACTCCTCGGAGACGCTGAACTTCGTGCTCGCGGACTTCAAGGGCGGCGCGACCTTCGCCGGGATGGCGGACATGCCGCACACCTCGGCGGTGATCACCAACCTGGAGGGCGAGCTCACCCTGGTCGACCGCATGCGCGACGCGATCGAGGGCGAGATGAACCGCCGCCAGGAGCTGCTGCGCTCGGCCGGCAACTACGCCAACCTGAACGAGTACGAGCGGGCCCGCGCGGCGGGTGCGGCGCTGGACCCGCTGCCCTCGCTGGTGCTGATCATCGACGAGTTCTCCGAGCTGCTCACCGCGAAGCCGGACTTCATCGACATGTTCATCCAGATCGGCCGGATCGGCCGTTCGCTGGGTGTCCACCTGCTGCTGGCCTCGCAGCGGCTGGAGGAGGGCAAGCTGCGCGGCCTGGACACCTACCTGTCCTACCGGATCGGTCTGCGCACCTTCTCGGCGGCCGAGTCGCGGGCGGCGATCGGTGTGCCCGACGCGTACCACCTGCCGCCGGTGCCGGGTGTCGGCTACCTGAAGTTCGGCACCGACGTGATGGACCGGTTCAAGGCCGCGTACGTCTCGGGGCCCTACCGGGCGCCGGGGCAGCAGCGCTCCACCGGCGGGCGGCTGACGACGGCGCAGCCGGTGCTGTTCACCGCGGCCGAGGTGCCGGTGCTGGACCCGCCGGTGCAGGAGGTGGAGCCGGAGATCGAGGAGCAGGACGACGCCCTGGTCGACACCGTGCTGGACGTCTTCGTGCAGCGGATGGCGGGGCAGGGCCCGGCCGCGCACCAGGTGTGGCTGCCGCCGCTGGACGAGGCGCCGAGCGTGGACCAGTTGCTGCCGCCGCTGCAGGCGACCGCGGAGCGGGGTCTGACCTCGCCCGGGTTCGGTGCGCTGGGCCGGCTGAACGTGCCGGTCGGCATCGTGGACCGGCCGCGCGAGCAGCGCCGGGACGTGCTGCACCAGGACTACGCGGGCGCGGCCGGTCACGGTCTGATCGTGGGTGGTCCGCGGTCCGGCAAGTCGACGATGGTGCGCACCACGGTGGCCGGGTTCGCGCTCACCCACACGCCGTCGGAGGCGCAGTTCTACCTGCTGGACTTCGGCGGCGGCGGCTTCCAGTCGCTGCAGGACCTGCCGCACGTCGGCGGGGTGGCCGGCCGGTTGGACGCCGAGAAGGTGCGCCGGATGATCAGCGAGGTGCACGGGGTGCTGAACCGGCGCGAGGAGCTGTTCCGCGCGTCCGGGATCGACTCGATCGTCACCTACCGGGCCCGGCGGGCGAGCGGTCAGCTGCCGGACGAGCAGTTCGGCGACGTCTTCCTGATGATCGACGGCTGGAACACCTTCAAGCAGGAGTTCGAGATGCTGGAGCCGGTGATCGGGGACATCGCCCAGCGCGGTCTCGGGTACGGCGTCCACCTGATCATCACGGCGGCCCGCTACGCGGAGGTCCGCCCGGCGCTGAAGGACCTGCTGCAGAACCGGACCGAGCTGAAGCTCGGTGACGCGATGGAGTCCGAGGTGGACCGCCGGGTGGCGCAGAACGTGCCGGCCCTGCCGGGGCGCGGCGTCACCTCCGGCAAGCTGCACTTCCTCTCCGGTCTGCCCCGGCTGGACGGCTCGTCCTCGGTGGAGGACCTGCAGGACGGGGTGACCGGGCTGGTCGCGGCCGTCAACGCGGCCTGGACGGGCCCGCGCGCGCCGCAGGTCCGGATGCTCCCGACGGTGCTGGACGGCAACTCGCTGCCGAAGGGCTTCGAGTACCCGGAGCGCGGGGTGGCCTTCGGGGTGGACGAGGTCGAGCTGGCGCCGGCGTTCGTCAACTTCGAGACGGACCCGCTGTTCATCGTCTTCGGCGACACCGAGTCCGGCAAGTCGGCGACCCTGCGGATGCTGATCAAGCAGATCACCGAGCGGTACACCCCGGACCAGGCGGGCATCGTGGTCGGCGACTACCGGCGCGCGCTGCTCGGCGCGGTGCCGCGGGAGTACCTGGTCGAGTACGCGGCCGCGCAGCCCGCCATGACGAGCGTCGTGGAGATGCTCCGCGGGGCGTGCTCGCGCCGCCTGCCCGGTCCGGACGTGACCGCCGAGCAGCTGCGCAACCGCAGCTGGTACAGCGGCAAGGACATGTTCGTGATCGTGGACGACTACGAACTGGTGGCGACCGGTTCGGGCAACCCGCTGGCGCCGCTGGCCGAGTTCCTGCCGTTCGCCCGGGACATCGGCCTGCGCGTGATCGTCGCGCGCAGCGCCGGCGGCGCCGGTCGTTCGCTCTACGAGCCGGTGATGCAGCGGATGCGGGAGCTGGGCGGCCAGGGCGTGATCCTCTCCGGCAACAAGGACGAGGGCGCGCTGCTGGGCACGGTCAAGCCGCAGCCGCTGCCGCCGGGCCGGGGCGTGTTCGTCTCGCGCCGGATCACCAGCGGGCAGATGGTGCAGACGGGCTGGCTGCCGGCGACGTAGTCGGCACGGTCCTGGTGACCGCCACGGGTGGTGGTCACGGAAGGTGATCGAAGGGGTCGGGTTCCTGGGGAACCCGACCCCTTGCGCGTCCACGTGCTGAAACGTTATGGAGATCTTTCCGGCGCGGGGCTGCGGTTCCCGCACCCCCGCGCGAGCCGTGGTGGGCCTCGGGGGGCCGCCTGGGCGACACAGCACAGTGCTGGTCAAAGGCCTTGGATTGAGAGCACGCAATGCTCCGTTCACCTTGGATTCAAGTGCCATGTGGCGAAGGTAACAAGTCGGACATACGTGATAATGACCGTCCGTGATCATCGGATCGCATGCCTATACCGATCCTCGCAACGGATTCCGAAGCATTTCGACCATTGACGCAATCAATACGGCCAAGGTTCCATGGCGGCCCGGGAGCGAAGGACCAGAACCCAAGCAGCAAGCCAGCGGAGGCGATACCGCTCCCTCTCCAGGACCGCACAGAGCCGATCGGAAGCCACATGACCGACACGCTTCGCCCGCCACTCGCCGTAGCCCCCGCTGCGACGGACCAGGGCGCCGCCTCCCCCCAGACGCTCAAGCGTTCGATCGGCGTCGTGGGCGGGACCCTGCTCACGCTGTCCTGCGTCACCCCGGCCTCCACGCTCTTCGTGATCGTCCCGGAGCTGTTCTCCAGCATCGGCAGCGCCACCGCGCTGGCCATCGCGATCGGCTCGGTGCTCTGTATCGCGGTCGCCTTCTGCTACTCCGAGCTCGGCACCCTGATCCCCAGCGCCGGTGGCGAGTACGCCATGGTCGGCACGCTGGCCGGACGGCTGGCCGGCTGGCTGGTCTTCGTGCTCTCGCTGATCGTGGTGCTGATCGTCCCCTCGGTGATCGCCCTCGGCACCGCCGACTACCTCGCCCCGGTGCTGCACGTCGACAAGCCGATCGCGGGCGCCGCGGTGATGCTGGCCGCCACCCTGGCCGGCCTGCTCGACCTGCGCGCCAACGCCTGGATCACCGGTGTCTTCCTGGTCCTGGAGGTCATCGCCGCCGGTGTCGTCTCGGTGCTCGGCTTCGCCCACGCCAACGGCGACGCGCCCAGCCTGCTGCACGGGGTGGTCGCCGGTGACAACGGCGCCACCACCACGGTGAGCATCGGCGCCATCGTCGGCGCGCTCGGCATCGCCCTCTTCATCACCCAGGGCTTCTCCACCGCGGTCTACCTCTCCGAGGAGCTGGAGAACCCGCGCCGCAACGTCTCCCGCACCGTGCTGTGGACCCTCGGCATCTCCGCCGCGGTCATCCTGGTCCCGGTCACCGCGATCACCATGGGCGCCCCCGACCTGGCGACCCTGACCTCCGGCGACATCTCCGGCCTGGTCACCTCGTGGAGCAACTCCGCCGTCGGCACCTTCATCAGCCTCTGCGTGGCGCTGGCGATCATCAACGCCGGCATCGTCATGGTCATCCAGAACTCCCGGGTGCTGTTCGCCTCGGCCCGCGACAAGGCCTGGCCCGAGCCGGTCAACAAGGCCTTCTCCACCCTGGGCCGGTTCGGCTCGCCGTGGGTGGCCACCCTGGCCGTCGGCCTGCCGGGCGCCGCGCTCTGCTTCGTCAAGGGCGAGCTGCTGAGCGAGATCACCGGCGTCGCCGTCACCGGGATGTACCTGCTGGTCGCGATCGCCGCGCTGCTGTCCCGCCGCGACCACCACAAGCACGCCGCCGCCTGGCGGATGCCGCTCTGGCCGGCCGTCCCGGTGATCCTGATCGCCGTACTGGTCTACATCATCACGCAGCTGGACACCGTGCCCCTGCTGTGGACCGGCGGCATCACGGCCGTCGCCACCCTCTACTGGCTGTTCTACCTGCGCCCCCGGCAGGAGACCCGCTGGGTGATCACCCTCCCCGAGGACCAGCAGGCCTGAGCACGGCCCGCCGAGACCCCCACCCCTCCCCCACACGGCAGTGCCCCGGACCATCGGTCCGGGGCACTGCCGCGTCCGTGCGGACTACTTCTTCGGCTTCCACTGCGTGCTGACGGCGATCGACGTCAGCTGGTCGAGGGTGAGCAGCGGCTTGCCGGCCGGGCCCTGGGCGACCATGATCCGCAGATCGCCCCGGAGGACGTCCGCCACCAGCTGGCCCTTCGGATCGGTGCTGGGCGCCCCGGGGCCGTAGAGCTTGAGCCTCGCCCCGTCGGGCAGCACCGTCGCTCCCTCGAACAGCTGCTCCGTCGTCCGGTCCCCCGGCTCCCGCACCAGCTTCTGCACCCGCAGCAGCAGCGATCCGGTGCCCCCTCCCTGGGACAGCTGGACGTCGCTGAAGACCTCGTTGCCGTCGAACTCGGTCACGGTCACCCCGGCGGGCAGCAGCGCGGCCAGGATCGCCCGGCGGTCCGGCAGCGACAGGCCGGTGTCCTGCGCCGTGTAGTCGACCCCGTCGACCCGGACCGCCGCGACGATCCGGTCCCAGGACTTGTCGGTGACGACGGCCTTCAGCTGGGCCGGGGTGAGCGGCGGGTTCGGGCGGCTGTCCGGTGCCCCCTTCTCCTTGGGCGCGTTCCACTCGCTCAGCGTGATCTCCCGACCGTCCGGGCCGGTCAGGACGGCGAGCCACTCCTTGGTGTCGGCCCGGTGGTCCGAGTACTCGTAGCCCTGGCTGAGGTACAGCCGGGAGCCGTCGGGCAGGGTGGCGACCGTGCAGGAGTCGATCCGGTTCCGCCTGGGGTCCGGGCAGGTGCGCTCCTGGGTCTGCCCCTTGCGGTGCTTCTGGACCCCGACCGAGATCAGCGCCTTGCCCTGGCCGTCGTCGAAGACCAGGTCGGCGCCGACGAAGGTGCCGTGCAGGGTCTGGTCGTCGGTGCCGCGGCCCTTCGCGTCGGTGCTCCTGCCCTGGGGCAGCAGCGCCTGAAGGGTGGCCAGCACCTCGTCCCCGCTGATCACCGGCGTCGAGGCGGAGGCCGAGACCACCGGGGTGGAGCCGCCCGCTGTGGCGGACGACGCACCGCCGGTGCCGCCGGCACCGGCCGCGACGAGCGCGTCGGGGGCCGGGGAGGAACCGGAGAGGTAGACCGCGCCCGTGCCCACCAGGGCGAGCGCGGCCGCCCCGCCGACCACCGCGGCGGCCGAGCGGCGGCGCCAGCGGCGGCGGCCGCGGTCCAGACCGCCCGCCACCAGCGGGGCCTGCTCGGCGTGGAAGCCCTCACCGGTCCGGGTGAGGGCGTACAGCAGATCGTCTTCGAACCTGTCCTGCTCGGACACGGGTGATCACCGCTTCTTTCGATCACGGGTCGGATGATGGCGTGGCTGGTCCACCCCGGCAGGCGCCGGCCTCGGCGGACGGAAGGAACTCGGCGGACGGCGGGACCGACGGACCCGGGGAGCGGCGCGCGGCCCGGTTCGGCGGGTGCGCCGGGTCGGTGGACAGCCGGGTCGGTGGACGGCCCGAGTCGGTTGTGGCGGCCCGGGTCGGTGGACGGCCCGGCTCAGTGGGTGGCCAGCTCGGCGAGCGAGTCGCCCAGCAGTATCCGGAGCCTGCCCAGGGCACGGGTCGTCCGGGTGCGGACCGCACCGGAGGAGGCCCGCAGCACGTCGGCGGTCTCCTCCACGCTGCGGTCCTCCCAGTAGCGCAGCACCAGCACCGCCCGGTCCTTGGCGGGCAGCCGGGCGAGCGCGTCGAGCAGGGTGAGCCGCAGGGTGCGGTCCGCCTCGCGGCCCTCCGGTTCGGGCAGTTCGCCGGTGGGGCGTTCCGTGCTGGAACGGCGGCGCCGCTGGGCGAGGAAGGTGCGCACCATCACGGTGTGGGCGTAGGCGCCCGGGTTGTCGATCCGGTGCCGGCCGCCGGTCCAGGCGGTGCGCCGCCACAGCACGTACATCCGGCTGAGGGCCTCCTGGACGAGGTCCTCGGCCTGATGGGTGTCGCCGCCGGTCAACAGGCAGGCGGAACGGTACAGCTGACCGGTCCGGCTCGACACGAGCTCCAGGAACTCCCCGTCCTTGGTCTCACGTGTGGCGCCGCTCCGCCCCATCCCCCGTGCCCCCCTGCTCGCTGCCGTCGACACCTCTTGGATGCGCTGGGCGGGGCGGGATGTTACAGCCGGGCGGGAAGAGGATCCCGGATCAGTCGGTCGGGCGCCGGCGGTGGTCGCGGAGTACCACACCGCCGCCGATGAGCAGCGCGACGAGCAGGGCCCCGACGCCCAGGACGTAGGTCGCGGTGCGGCCGTCGCGGTCGGCCTGGGTCTCGCCGAGGCCGAGCGGCTGCGGCACGATCGGGGCGGCGGCCAGCTGGACCGGCCGGTCGTCCTCGGCCTTGGAGAGCGGGACCTCGGGTGCCTTGGTGACGGCCTTCACCGGGTCCACCACGCCCCAGCCGATGTACGGGTTGGCGGTGCGTTCGGTGCGCTGCGCGGTCTGCTCGATCCAGGCCCGGACCTGCGCGGGCTTCCACTTGGGGTGGGCGCCGACCAGCAGCGCCGCCAGACCGGAGACGTAGGGCGCGGCGAAACTGGTGCCGTTGTCCACGCACTGGCCGCCGCGGGGGACGGTGGAGAGCATGTCGACCCCGGGCGCCACGACGTCCACGAAGTCGCCGTACTGGGAGAACGGGGCGCGCTCGTTGTTGCGGTCGGAGGCGCCGACGGCGAGCACGCTCGGGAACGCGGCGGGGAAGGTGTCGCCCTCCTTGCCGTCGTTGCCGGTGGAGGCGACCACCACGACGTCCTTGGCCTCGGCGGCCTCGACCGCGGCCTTCAGCTCCGGGTAGCCGCCGAAGTCGGCGTTGCCGGCCCCGCGCACGTCCTGCGAGATGTTGATGACCTTGGCGCCGCGCTGGAGCGCGATGTAGATCGCCTCGACGAGGGTGTAGACGTCGCCGTTGCCCTCGGCGTCGTTCTGACGGATCGACAGGATGGTGCTGTCGGGGGCGATTCCGACGAAGCCGGTCCGGTCGTAGCGGCCGGCGGCGATGATGCCCGCCACCTTGGTGCCGTGGCCGACCAGGTCGTCCTTGCCGCCGCCCTCGACCTTCTTCTTGTCCTTGTCCTTCAACAGGGAGCCGCCGTCGACCACCCGGTTGGCCAGCTGCGGGTTCTGGTCGTTCACCCCGGTGTCGATGACCGCGACGGTCACCCCCGCGCCGGTGGTCGCGCCGCCCTGCCAGAGCTCGTCGAGCACCATGCGCTGCAACGACCAGGGCACGGCCTGCACGTTCTGGGCGTCCTTCGAGCAGTCACCGGCGGCCGAGATGCCGGGTCCGTCCGCGTAGGCCGGGGCGGCCAGCGGACCGCCGAGCACCGCGAGCGCGGCCACCGTCGCGGCCGCCTTCCGGTACCTGACTACGGACACCCTGCCACCCCTCTTGTCGTCCACCCGTGTCGCGCGCCAGGGGCGGGTGCCCGTGAACCGGGCACCCGCCCCTTCGGCGGAGTCGATCGTCCCCCGACGGGGAACCGGCTCCGTCAGTGCCAGAGCTTGGCGTTGTTGTTCTCGGTGCTGTTGTAGCTCTCGGCCGCCTTGTCCAGCGAGCCGGCGATCTGGGCCAGCACCTGCTGCAGGTGGGCGGCGCGGGAGTCCCACTTCGCCTGGTGGGCCTGGTAGCCCTGCTGGGCGGCGCCCTCCCAGCTGGAAGCGATCTTGGTGACGCCGGCCTTCAGCTCCTCAAGCTGGGAGTGAATGCGGTTGGCGGTGTTGCGCACCTCGGAACCGGCGTTCCGGACGGTTTCGAAGTTGACGAGAATGTGGTCGGACACGATGTCTCCTTGTCGAGGAACCGGCCCGCTCCCTCACCCGGGGCGGCCGGTGAATGACCTGGCAGAGAGGGGATCAGATCTTGCCGGCGCCGAAGGCCGCCTGCTGGTCCGCGTCGGTCGCCGAGTACTGCTTGGTCGTGATCTCGATCGCGTCCTTGATCGCCTTCAGCGACTTGTTGAGCTCGACCGTGTCCTCGTTGAACTGACCCTGGAGGGTCTTGTACGCCGTCGCGGCCTGACCCTGCCAACCGCCCGCGATCGAACCCACCAGGCTGTCGAGCTTGCGAATCTCGCCCTCGATCTGCCCGATGACCTCGTCCATGTGCTTGGCGAAAGCCAGCATCTCCTGAGCGGTCGTCTTGAACTGACCCATGCTCTACCGTCCCCCATGAGACAGACACTGTGTCCGGACCACCGTTCCCGGCCGGCCCGTCGCATCACCGGTGTGATGTCCAGCAGCACTGTAGTCGGCACACGCAACTCACCCAACACCGGGGAACCGGTAGTTACCAGACCATGACACTGAGGCCAATTCCGTTGCCGGAACGGGTCGGTCAGGCGTTCTGCTGCCGCGCCGCGCTCTTCGCGTTCAGCGCCGGACCGGACGGCACCAGGTTCGACCACTGCTGCGGCACAGGCACCGGCTGCAGGCCCTGGTAACCGAGCCGGGCCTGGTTGCCACCGGCCTCCTCCTGCTGCGGCTGGCCGGCGGCCGGATCCCCGGGCTGGGCGCTCGGGGTCGCCGTGACGGTCGGGCTCGGCCGGCCCGGCTGGGCGGTCGGCGCGGGCTGCGCGCCCTTGCCGCCGGTGCTGTTGGCGGGGACCGCGTAGCGCAGCCCGGTCTCGGTGATCAGGTAGTCGCTGCCGGAACCGCCCGGCCCGGCGTCCAGCGCCCGGTAGAACAGGCCCTGACCGGGCGTCACGTAGGCCGATCCGACACCGCTGCTGTGCTTGGCCGGGAAGTCCGGACCGGCCCAGACGCTGCGGCGCGGCGTCTTGCCGTCCTCGGCGATCCCGTCGAAGGTGCTGCAGACCACCGGCTTCGCGTCCTTCGCCGCCTGCCAGTTGTTGACCGGCGCGCCCGTCCTGGCCGGCCAGTCCTCGGCGTCCTTCAACGTGGTGCCGGTGTTGAACGCGGCGTAGTCCGTCGGCATCAGCTCGTCGATCCGCGGCGTCTTGTCGGCGTCCTGGTTGTAGAGGCCCTGCCACGCGGGGTTCTGCCGGATCAACTCGGCCTGGAGCTGCGTGACGACGTACAGCTGGTCCTTGCCCACGACGAAGTGGCGGTCGCCGTAGCGGACCAGCCGGCCGATCTTGCGGTCCTCCGCCTTCTGCAGCGCCACCGAGGAGTTGGGCCCCTTCACGTCCGCGACCAGCCCGTCGATCCTGGGGAACTGGATCACGCTGGCGGTCACCAGGGTGTCCAGCCACTCCTTCTTCACCGGCTGCGGCTTCGCGCTCGCTCCGAAGATCGCCGCCATCAGCTGCTTCTTGTCACTCTCCGAGGTCTGGGTGCCCCCGATGGCGTGCTTGCGGCCCTGCGCGTCGACCAAGTAGAGGTTCAACTTGCTCTGGTCGATCGGCGGCTGACCCGGACCGGGCTGCGCGGCGACCTTCTGCTCGTCGATCTCCTTCACCAGCAGCGCCTGGTCGACGTCCAGCACCCGGTCCTTGGCCGCCAGGGTCCTGGCGTCGGCGCCCCCGGCGACGAACAGCGCCTGGTTGGCCGTCTCCTGCTTGTCGTCCGCGCCGGGGCTGTCGCAGACCGACCACTTCATCGGCTTGGCCGCGTTCTCCTTGGTCGGCAACTTGTCCGGCGCGTAGGGGATCCCGACGGTCGGACCGTGGTTCGGGTAGCGGTCGAGCACCTCGTCGGCGACCACCACCACCTTGGCGTCCACCGGCAGCACCAGCCGCGCCGAGGACATGTTGAGCACCTGGTGCAGCCGCTTGGTCCTGCCGTCCGGGTCGGTCAGCACCACGTACCGGGTGGTGCTCTTCTTGCCCTGCACGATGTTCTTGCCGCTGTCCCAACCCACCGGCGCGCTCGGCTTGAACACCCCCCAGAGCCCGAACCCGCCGACCACCAGGGCGCCCACGACGACGCTCGGCAGGATCGCCTTCACCGGCCGCGGCGCGTCCTCGTCACTGCCGCCCCCGTTGGGCAGCAGAAAGGCGCCGACCGTTCGCTTCCGGGCGAAGGTGTAGGCGTTCAGCTCGTCCCGGCGTGATGCCATGCTCGTCGTCTCCCCTGTCTGACCGACATACCCCGTGGTCCGCACCCGCCGGGCGAGAGCGGCTTCGAACCCTCTACGATGCGGCAGCAGACGGTGAGTACGGTACGGGTACGGTTCGCGAACCGGCCAACCGGGCCGCGACAACTGATTCAGAGAGGGCCACTCGGGGGATGCCAAGCCAGACCGCTCCAGGGCGCCGCAGCACCGACGAGGGCAGGGGGTCGCGCCGCTCCGGCCGGCGGACACGGCCCGACCGCGACCACTCCGCCGAACCCGCGAACGCCGGCGGTCCCGGCCCCGCCGGTGCCCCCGTCCCGGTCCGCGTCCACCCCCGGCCCGGGCTGCTCGGCGGTCGGCTGAGGCTCCAGCAACTCGTGCTGGTCGAGGTCGCGGTGGCGCTGGTGGCGGTCGGCTGGACCATCAGCAAGCCGGTGGCCGGCGGCTTCGGCGCGGTCGCCCTGGCCCTGGTCGTCCTCGCGGTGATCCCGCTGCGCGGCCGCACCATCCCCGAGGCGCTGCGGGTGCGCGCCGCCCTGCGGACCCGCCGCAAGCAGGCCCGGACGAACGTCCCGCCGGCCGGCACCGACCCGGCCATCGCCCCCGCCCTGGAGCTGGAGCCGGCCCTGCGTACCTGCACCCACGCCACCGAGACCGACTTCGGCGGCCGCCCGATGCGCCGCGAGACCGGCATGGTCGGCGACGGCACCTTCCTCAGCTCGGTGCTGCTCGTCCAGGCCAAGGACCAGCCGCTGCGGCCGGTGCGCACCGCGCTGCCGCTGCCGCTGGACGTGATCTGCTCGGCGCTGCGGGTGGACGACATCACCCTGGAGTCGGTCCAGATCGTCCAGCACACCCAGCCGGCCCCGGCTCCGCACCTGCCCGAGCAGTCGCTGGCCGCCCGTGCCTACCAGGAACTGCCCGACGGCACCGCCACCCCCGGCCTTCGGCTCACCTGGGTGGCGCTCAAGCTCGACCCGGAGCGGGCGGCCACCGCCGTCCGCGCCCGCGGCGGCGGTGAGGAGGGCGCCCGCAAGGCCCTGCAGCGGGTCACCGACCAGCTCGCCGGACGACTGGGCAGCGCCGGCTTCAACGCCACCGTGCTGGACGAGCGCGAGCTGATCGCCGCACTGGCCATCTCCACCTGCGCCAACCCGCTCGCCGTGGCCGGCCGCCAGGGCACCGGCAGCGGCGGCGGCAGCGGCCGCCGCACCCAGGAGAGCAACCGGTTCTGGCGGATCGACGACCGCTGGCACAGCACCTACTGGATCTCCCGCTGGCCGCAGCTCAGCCGCCCCGGCGGCGCCCCCGGCCGGATCGCCGCGCCGGACCTCGTCAACCTGCTCACCGGCTCGCCCGCGCTGGCCAGTACCTTCAGCCTGACCGCCGGTCACGGCACCGGCGGCTCGGTGACGATCAGCGGCCACGTCCGGCTGACCGGCCGCAGTGAGAGCGAGGTGGTCCAGGTCGGGCGGCTGGTGGAGGCCCGGGCCCAGAGCGCCGGCCTCGGCCTCGCCCGACTCGACCTGGAGCAGGCCCCCGGCATGCTCGCCACCCTGCCTCTGGGAGGTGCTTCCTGATGGCGTACCAGACCTATCCGGCCCCCGGCCCGCAGCCCGGTACCGAGCAGCCCCGGGTGCGGCCGCGCGTCCTGCCCGGCTTCGGACTGCGCGGCCCCCGCCGCGAGAAGCACGTCCTCACCACCGACGACCTCGCCGCGCTCTCCTTCCCCGTCGGCGACGACGGGGTGCTGATCGGCGAGGACGTGCAGAAGCAGCCCGCCGTGCTCGGCCTCTTCCGGCCCAGCGCCTACGACCTGGTCCTGGTCGGCGGGGTCTGGACGGCCCAGGTCATCGCACTGCGGGCGGCGGCCACCGGCGCCCGGATCGCCGTCGAGACCGCGCGCGGTCAGCTCTGGGGCCCGATGGCGCAGGCCGCCGGCGGCGGCCAGCCCTGCGTGACCGTCCACCAGGTCGGCCGGCTCGGCCCGCAGGGCGCCTCGGTCACCTCACCGGTGCTCGTGGTGCGTGACCTCGGCGCCCGCCCGCCGCGCAGCCGGCTCTCCGCCGCGCCTTGGCAGACCACCCTGACCCTGCTGCCGTACCTGGGCCCGAACGCGGCCCGGGTGCTGAACGCCGCCGACCTGGTCGGCGTGCAGCGGGTCTCGCCGCAGGAGGCCGAGCTGATCGGCCGGGTGCTCTCGCTCGGCCCGCAGGACATCACCGCGCTGCCCACCCTCGGGGACGACATGACGCTCTGGACGACCCGGGTGCGGCGGCAGTACGTACGGACCGTCCCCGGGCAGTCCGAGCAGCAGGTCCTGGGCGGGGCACGCCGGATGGACTGACCCGGTGCCCCCCGATCGCGCCCTGGGCGAGATGAGACTCCGCCTTCAAAGGGGGGTGGTGCACGGCCTAGTCTTTGATGCGGCAACGGCACCGCGACGAGCGGCGGCGAACACGAGGGAGCCCTAGGTGAGCAGCGATCGGGACGGCGTCTACGTCGGCGACAACGCGGCGGAGGACGACGACGACTGGTCCGACGCACCCGACTACACTCCCCCCTCCTGGTACGTGCAGACGGAGTCCGCCGCGGGTCCGGCGCCCGGACCCGCACCGGCGGCCGGACCGCCGGGTGGGGCGGGCGCTCCGGCGGCGGGCGGCGGTCAGGCCGCGGCCGGGCCGGCACCTTCAACCGTGCCCGCGCCGGCGCCTTCGCCCGCGCCGGCGCCCGCGCCCGTCGTCGCTCCGATCGCCGGGCCGGCCGCTGTGACGCCCGCGGCCGGACCGGCGGTACCGCCGCAGGTCGCCGCACCCGTTCCCGCCCCGGCTCCAGCACCGGCTCCGGCCGTGGTGACCGCCCCCGTCCCGGAGGCGGCGCCCGAGCCCGCGCCCGCCGCCCGGGCCGAGGCGCAGCACGTCCCCTACACCGCACCCGCCCCGGCTCCGGTCCCGACCCCCGAGCAGCCGCAGGCCCCGGTCGCCCAGCCGTGGCCGCCGGCGGAGAGCACCGCGCACCAGCAGCCCGGTCCGCCGGCGCACCCGCGGCCGTACCCGGAACCCCAGCCGTACGCCCAGCCGCAGCCGTACCCGGAACCGCAGCACCAGGCCGCCCCGGCCCAGCCCTACGCCGAGCCCCAGCCGCAGGCCCCGCAGCCGTACGCCTACCCGGACCCGCAGCCGTACGCCCAGCCGCAGCAGTACCCGGCGGCCCCGCAGCAGCAGGCCCCGCCGGTGCAGCCCCAGCCCCAGCCCTACCCGCAGCCCGTGCAGCCGCAGCCCGTGCAGCCGGCGGACCCGCAGGACCAGCAGGCCGCCGCGTGGGCCGCCGCCCAACAGGCCGCCGCCGCCCAACAGGCCGCCGCCGCCCAGCAGGCGCCCGGCCCGCAGGCCCCGCCGGTCGACCCCCGCCAGGGCGGCTGGCCGCAGCCGACCAGCTACCAGCAGCCGCCCCAGCCGCAGCCCCAACCGGGCCCCGCCCAGCCGTGGCAGCAGCAGTCCGGTGTCCCGCAGGCGCCCGCCGCGTTCCAGCAGGCCGCCGCCCCGCAGCAGGTCGCGCACGGCGCCCCGCTCGGCTACACGGCCGCCGTCGAGCTGTCCTCGGACCGTCTGCTGCGCAGCCAACCGAAGCAGCAGCGCCAGCAGCCCCGCTTCCAGTTCGGCGGCAAGGCCGCCGCGGCCGAGCGCGGCCGCAAGCTGGAGATCATCCGGACCCCGGTGATGAGCTGCTACCGGATCGCGGTGATCAGCCTCAAGGGCGGCGTCGGCAAGACCACGACCACCACCGCGCTCGGCGCGACCCTGGCCAGCGAGCGCCAGGACAAGGTGATCGCGATCGACGCCAACCCGGACGCCGGCACCCTCGGCCGCCGGGTCAAGCGCCAGACCGGGGCGACCATCCGCGACCTGGTGACGGCCATCCCGCACCTGCGCAGCTACATGGACATCCGTCAGTTCACCTCGCAGGACCTGCACTCGGGCCTGGAGATCCTGGCGAACGACGTCGACCCGGCCGTCTCGACCACGTTCAACGACTCGGACTACCGCCAGGTCATCGAGGTCCTGGGCCGCCAGTACCCGATCATCCTGACCGACTCCGGCACCGGCCTGCTGTACAGCGCGATGCGCGGGGTGCTGGACCTCGCCGACCAGCTGATCATCGTCTCCACGCCGAGCGTGGACGGCGCCTCGTCCGCGTCGACCACGCTGGACTGGCTCTCCGCGCACGGCTACGCCGACCTGGTGCAGCGCAGCATCACGGTGGTCTCCGGGGTGCGCGAGACCAGCAAGATGATCAAGGTCGAGGACATCGTCGCGCACTTCCAGACCCGCTGCCGCGGCGTGATCGTGGTGCCGTTCGACGAGAGCCTGGCGGCCGGCGCCGAGGTCAACCTCGACATGATGCGACCCAAGGTCCGCGACGCGTACTTCGAGCTGGCCACCCTGGTCGGCGAGGACATCGTCCGCGCCCAGCAGGCCGCCGCCCAGCAGTCCGGCTGGCAGCAGCAGGCCCAGCAGGCCCCCGCACCGTACCCGGGCCCGCCGCAGCCGTACGCGGACCCGCAGCAGCCCTACCCGCAGCAGGCGCAGCAGCCCTATCCGCAACAGGGCCCGGGCGGCTACCCGGCCGGTGGGCCGGCCCCCGGCGCACCGTGGGCAGCGCAGACGGGGCAGGCACCGCCGCCCCCGCCCGGCTACGGTTACGGCTACCCGCAGGGCCGGCCGGACGCCCAGCAGCCTCCGCAGGACTGGCAACAGCCCCCGCAGGACTGGCAGCAGCAGCCCCAGCCGCCGGCCGGTGGGTACGGCTACCCGCAGGCGCAGCCGCAGTCGGACACGCAGCAGCCCCAGCCGCCGGCCGGGTACGGGTACCCGCAGCCGCAGCCGGGAACGCAGCCGCCGGCGCCGCCCGCCGGGTACGGCTACCCGCCGCCGCCCCAGCCGTAGCGACACGAAAGGGCCTGCCGGCTGTTCCGGGATCGCGGGATCCGGAACAGCCGGCGGGCCCTTTCGGCGTCCGCGTCGGTCAGCCCGCGCCGGTCAGCTCGCGTCAGTCAGCTCGCGGGCCTGCTTGACGTCGTCGGCCATCCGGTCGAGCAGCGCGTCGATGGAGTCGAACTTCTCCATGCCGCGCAGGTAGGCGAGGAAGTCGACGGCGACGTGCAGGCCGTACAGGTCCAGGCCGACCCGGTCGATGGCGTACGCCTCGACGGTGCGGGTGGTGCCGTCGAAGGTCGGGTTGGTGCCGACCGAGATCGCGGCCGGCATCAGCTCGCCCTCCGCCGTCAGCCAGCCCGCGTAGACGCCGTCGGCCGGGATCGCGCTGTGCGGCACGGTCTCCACGTTGGCCGTCGGGTACCCCAGCTCACGACCGCGCTGGGCGCCGCGCACCACCACGCCCTCGACCCGGTGCGGGCGACCCAGGACCTCGCCCGCGCCGGCCAGGTCGCCGGCCGCGACCAGCCGCCGGGTGAGGGTGGAGGAGAACGGCTCGCCGTCCCCGGCCGCCCCGCGCACCTGGAGGTCGACCACCTCGACGGCGAAGTCGGCCGCCCGGCCCAGCTCGGCCAGCAGGGCGACGTCGCCCGCCGCGCGGTGCCCGAAGCGGAAGTTCGGCCCCTCGATGACCAGCAGCGCCCGCAGCGCGTCCACCAGCACCTGCCGGACGAAGGTCTCCGGGGACTCCTGGGAGAACTCGGCGGTGAACGGCAGCACCAGGACGGCGTCCACCCCGAGCGCCTCGATCAGCTCGGCGCGGCGCGGCTGCGGGGCGAGCAGCGGCGGGTGGCTGCCCGGGCGGACGACCTCGCTCGGGTGCGGGTCGAAGGTGACCACGACCGAGCGGACACCGAGCTCACGGGCCCGCTCGACCGCCCGGTTGATGATCAGCTGGTGTCCGCGGTGCACACCGTCGAACGAACCGATGGTGACGACGCTGCGTCCCCAGTCACCGGGGATCTCCTCCAGGCCACGCCAGCGCTGCACCCTGACCGCTCCTTGTTCCGTACGGCGCGTACCTTCTGTACGCTCAAACGCTCAAACCCGAACCCCTATAGCGTGCCATGCGCCTGCCCCTGCTTCGGCACCGGAAGGCGGGTTGGACGCACCGCCGGCTGTCCGGTCCCGGACACCGGCACGCGGGCGGCCTCCTGTCCGGCCGTCCGGTCCGCCTCCCGCCCGGCCTCGGCGGCGGCCTCCCGCGGGTCGTGACCGGCCGCCGCCAGCTCCCGCAGCCGGGTCAGCCGCGGGCCCGCGGGGCGGTCCGGCGGCTCGTGCTCGGGCCACCGGACCAGCAGCAGCGCGAACGCCGCCGAGCGGGCGGCGCAGCGCACCAGCAGCTCGTCGGCGTCCGGCAGTCCGGCCGCGGCCCGGGCCAGCACCGTCCGGGCGCGGTCCGGGCGCTCGGCCGCGCAGTGCTCGGCCAGCCGCTCCACGACGGCGGCGAGCACCTCCCGGTCGCCCTCGGTGGCCAGCAGGGTGTCCAGCAGTTCGACGCGCAGCGCGTCGGCCGCCGCGTCCGTGACCGGAACGACCAGCATCTGGGCGAACGGCCGGCGGACGGCCCCCGCCCGGGCCGCCAGGGCACTGCCGAACAGCACCCGCAGCTCCAGCCGGGCGACCGGACTCACGGCGGCGCCGCGCGCCAGCCGGCGGCCCAGGTAGTCGACGGCGATCGGGCCCGCCAGCTCCGGGCGCTCCCGCAGCAGCCGGGCCACCAGCTCGGCGCCGCGCCGGGTGGCCCGCGGCGTCCGGGCGTCGGCCAGCACCCGCAGCGTCTCGGCGGCCGCCGCGCCGGGCGCGTCCAGCCGGTGCGCGAACGCGGCCAGCACGGCCTCCGGGTCGCTCTCCAGTGCCGGGGCCAGCGCCCGGGCCGTCAGGAAGCGGTCCTCGCCGTGCCGGTACGCGGCGAGCGCCGCCGGGAGGTGCCCGGCCCGGGTCCGCGGGTCCCGGACCAGCAGGGCCAGCGCGGCGCCGTGCAGGCACGGCTCCTCCTCGCGGGCGAGCAGGGCCAGCGCGGCGAACCGCAGCAGCTCCGGTCCGGCACCGCGCGCGTACGGCGCGGCGCGCAGCGCGTGCACGGCGGCGGCGACGTGCCGCTCGGGCCGTCGGTCGTGGCTCCAGCGGTCCACCGCCCGGCAGAGCGCGGAGGGCTCCTCGCCGGCGAGGACGGTGAGCAGCGTGTCCGCCCGGGGGTGCGCCGCGTCGGCCAGCGCCTCCGTCAGATCGTCCAGGGCGAGCGCGCGGTGGCGGTGGAGCAGGTCGTGGGCGAGGTCGGCCACGGTGGTGCCGGGGCGGCCCGGCAGGCCGCGCGGGTCGTCGAACCAGGCGCAGAGGAGCGGGATCACCCCGGCCGGGTCGGCGCGCAGCCGCCCGGCGGTGGCCGCGAGGAAGGGCTGTTCCGGCCCGTCGGCGGTGACCAGGCGACGCAGCAACGACAACTCCTCCCCGACCGGCAGGCCCAGCCCGGTCCAGAACGACGGGTCGAACCGGCCCAGCCCCGCCGTCGGCAACCGCTCGAACCCGCCGGCCGCGGGTGCCACCTCGGCGATTCGGCCGGCCAACTGGGCCAGCAACGCCCGGTGTTCGGCGAGGTCGGGGCTGGCCGCCAACCCGGCGGCGAGCAACCGGCCCGCCCACCAGCCCGGTTCACTGCCGGGCGGGCGAAGGTCCAGCGCCCGCCAGATCCGGTGCAGCCACGGGTCCAGGGCGGTGGCTCCCCAGGTCTCGGCCAGCCGCCGGAGCGCGGCCGCCACCGGGCCGACCCGGTGCCGGGGCACGGTGCGGGCCCCGCCCGGCGGCGGGGTGTCCTCGGCCTCGCCGAGCAGCAGCCGCAGCGCCGCGTCCAGGTCCAGGTGCAGGCCCTGGAGCCAGTCGGAGAACTCGCCGTGCGCGAGCCGGTAGCCGGGCCCGGCCGGGACGAACAGGCCTTCCGCCAGGACCGCCGTCGCCCAGTTGCCCGGCGGGAAGAGCTCCTCGAAGGCGGCCCGGCCGAGCCCGCCCTGTTCCACGCCGAGCATCCGCCGGGCCGCCTCGTGCACCCGCCCGGCCACCGCCGCGGCCAGCCTGCGCACCCGGCCGTGCGACGCGGCGGGCCGCCCGGCACCCCGGCGGTGGGCGCCCGGCCGCCGGGGCCGCCCGTCGGCGGCGATCCGCTGGGCCACCCGCAGGCAGCGCAGGTCCAGATGGGCCGCGAACAGTTCGGCGCGGCCCACCGGCTCGCCGTACAGGCCCTCCGCCCACAGTTCCCCGGCCAGCCGGACCGCCAGCGGGTGCCGGGCGTCCGCCGCCGCCGGCCGGCCGGGCGGCAGCCCGTAACGACGGCGCACCCGGTCCGCGGCCTCGGCCGGCAGCGGCCCGAGCCGCAGGACGGCGAGGCCCTCGGCCGGCTCCGCGCACCGGCGGTCGCCGGCCGGTAACTCGTCACCGGCCCCCGCCGCGCGGCCCGCCGCTCCGGCCTCCCGGGCTCCGGCCCCCGCGGCCGGAGCGTGCGGCGGACCGCTGGCCGCTCCCGCGCCGGTCGGCGCCGGCCGCTCCGCACCTCCGCCGCCCCGCTCCGCCGCGTCACCGCCGCCGTCCGCGACCAGCAGCTCCCGCGCCTCGTCCCCGCAGGCCGTGAGCAGCCGCGCCCCGACCCTCTTGAGCCAGGCCCCGGCCGCCCGCAGCCAGGCCCCGTCGATCGGAACGGGCGCCTCCTCGGGCCCGTCCAGCACGACCAGCAGCGGCCGTCGCGCCGCCGCGCAGAGAGCGGCCACCAGGTCCGGCGCGGGCGGCGGCCGGGTGCCGAGGTCGGCCGCGGCCGCCGCCAGGGCCCGTTCCACCGCCGCGGCGAGCGAGGGGTCGTCGGCCCGCAGGTCGGCGCCGCGCAGCCAGAGCGTGGGCAGCGGCCGGTCACCGCCGCCGCGCCGGACGGCGAGCGCCGCGAGTTCGGTGGTCCGGCCGGAGCCGGGAGCGCCGACCAGCGCGGTGACCGTCGCCGACGGCTCGTCCCCGATCAGGCCGTCCGGGCGGTCGACCCGGTCGGCGGCCAGCGCGGCCACCCGGCCGGGGCCGGCCCCGGCCGCCGCCACCTGGGCGGCGGTCAGCCGCAGCACGCCCGCCAGGTTGAGCGCCGGGCCGTACGCGGGGACTCCCGCCGCGTTCCGCGCCAGTGCCTCGGCCAGCTCGGGGGCGTCCTCGCCCGACCCGCTGCCGTCCGCCGGGGCGACGGTCAGCGCGCCCCCCTGTTCCGGGGCCCGCAGCGCCGGTGCGGCGACGCCGATCACCGCGCCGCTGCGGGCGTCCAGCACGGGTGCCCCGGCCGGCACCGGTCCCGCGCCCACCGGAACGTCGAGCAGCAGGACTCCGCCCAGCAGGTGGAAGCGGCCCGGGCGGGCGTAGACCGCGCCGGTGGCGCCGAGCAGGCCGCAGCGCAGGGCGACCGCCGGCCCCTCCCCGCCGGTCAGCGTGGGCAGTACCACCGCGTGCCCGGCGGCCGCCCGGCCCGGGGCCGCGATCGGCAGCGGGGGGACGGGCAGGCCGCCGACGGTGTCGGTGCGCAACAGGGCCAGGCCGTGGCCGGGCAGCGGCAGGACGCTGTCCGGGCCCAGCACCCTGGTCTGCCCGCCCGGGGTGTGCAGGACGATCCGGTCGAGATCCGCGACGCTCTCGTGCGCGGTGAGGACGGTGCCCCGCGGGTCGGCGACGAACCCCAGCCCGCGCAGCCGCCCGTCCAGGTCCCGGATCCGCAGCAGGTAGCGCCCCGGATCGTCCGCCACCCCGTCGCCGTCCCGTGCTCCCGGCATGCGCGCAGCCCTCCCGGCAGGGCCGGGCGGCCCGGAGGCGGACGCGTCACGGCGACCTGCTCGCCGCCGGGGAGCCTGCCCGCCGCCGGCCCGGCCCGACCGCGCCCGCGCCGCTCACCACCGGGGTTCACCTCGCGCGCTCCCCCGTGCGGGTGAACCCCGGGCGCCCAGCGCCCGGCCGGGTGCCGCGCCCGCGCCACGCCGACGCGCGCGGACGGCGGGGCGCATGCCAAGAGCCCCCGGCCGCCCCGACGGGGGAGGCAGGGGGCTCGACCGGCGGACCCGGCAGGTCTCAGCCGACGAAGACGGCGACCGGCTTCGCCTGACCGCCGGTCTCCTCCACCAGGGCGAGGAACCGCCCGTCCGGCCCGTACACCGCGATCGGCCCGGCCACGCCCATCCCGGGCGCCTTCAGCCGGGCGCCGTGCGAGAGCAGCTTGGCCTGATCGGCGTCGAGGTCCCAGCGCGGGAAGGCGGCCGCCGCGGCCTCGCCGATCGGCAGCACCTCCAGCGGCGCGCCGGACCCGCCGGTCACCGACTCCTCCAGCTGCTCCAGCGTCCGGGCCGACTCCACCCCGTACGGGCCGACCCTGGTGCGCCGCAGCGCGGTGAGGTGGCCGCCGACGCCGAGCCCGGCACCGAGGTCGCGCGCCAGTGCCCGGATGTAGGTGCCGGAGGAGCACTCCACCGTCACGTCTAGGTCGATCACCGCGGTGCCGTCCTCGGCGACGGCGGACCGCTGCGCGTGCACGGTGAAGGAGTGGATGGTGGTCGGCCGCGCGGCGATCTCGAAGTCCTCGCCCTCGCGCACCCGCGCGTACGAACGCTTGCCGTCGATCTTGATCGCGCTGACCTTGGACGGCACCTGCATGATCTCGCCGGTGAGGGCGGCGATCCCGGCGTCGATGGCCTCCCGGCGCACGCCGTCGGCCGGTACGGACGCGGTGACGTCACCCTCCCGGTCGTCGGTGACGGTGGTCTGGCCGAGCCGGACGGTCGCCTCGTACGTCTTGGCGGTGAGCATCAGATGGCCGAGCAGCCGGGTGGCCCGCTCGATGCCGATGACCAGCACGCCGGTGGCCATCGGGTCCAGCGTGCCGGCGTGGCCCACCTTCCGCGTCCCGGCCAGCCACCGCAGTTTGGCGACCACCCCGTGCGAGGTGATGCCCTCCGGCTTGTCGACGATGACCAGGCCGTCCGGGCCGGTTCCCTTGCGCTTCATCGGTTCTTTTCTCTGGAGGCTTCTCTGGAAGTGGTCAGCTGACGGGCCGCAGCGCGCCCCGGAACCGCTCCACCACGTCGGCCACGGTCTCACGGGTGGAGAACCCGGCCGCGAAGGTGTGCCCACCGCCGCCGAGCGCGACGCAGGCCGCCGCGACGTCCACCGCGCCCTTGGAGCGCGAGGAGCCACGCAGCGTGCCGTCCGGGTCCTGCTTGAGCACCAGCGCGACCTCGGCCTCGGCCGGGCGACGCAGGATGTCGATCAGGCCCTCGATCTCCTCGACGGTGACGCTGAACAGCGCCAGGTCCTGGTAGGGCACCCAGGTCCACACCAGACCCCGGCCGCCGGCCGCGTCCGGCTCGTAGACGGCCCGGTCGAGCGCGGCCGCGAGCACCTTGAGGTAGCCGAAGGACGAGGTGTCCCACAGCTGTCGGGAGATCAGGTCGTGCCGGATGCCGGTGGCCAGCAGCCGCCCGGCGAGTTCATGGGTCGCGGGTGTGGTGGCCCGGTACTTGAACGAGCCGGTGTCGGTGGCGACACCGGTGTACAGGCAGGTGGCCAGGTCCTGGTCCAGCTCGACGCCGAGCCGGCGCAGCAGCTCGTCCACCAGCACGGCGGTGGCCGGCGCGCTCGGGTCGATCAGCTGGTGGGTGCCGAAGCCGGGGTTGGAGGCGTGGTGGTCGATGACCACCAGCACCGGCGCGGCGAAGGCCTTCTCGTGCAACAGGCCCAGCCGGCTCTCCGCGGCCACGTCGAAGCAGAGCACCAGCTCCGGGGTGCCGGGCACCTCGGAGACCGGCACGATCAGCTCCTGACCGGGCAGGAAGGCCAGTGACTCGGGCACGATCTGCGGGTCGTCGCCGAAGGAGACCCGCACCTCGTGGCCGAGCCCGCGCAGGGCCAGCGCGGCCGCCAGGGCCGAGCCGAGCGCGTCGCCGTCCGGGCAGATGTGGCAGATCAGGTCGATGGACCGGGCGCGCCCGATCTCCGCGACCACCTGCTGCCAGACCAGCTCGAAGCCGGGCGCCTCGGCGCGCGGCCCCGGAAGCACCGCGAGGGCACCCTCCACCGTGGTGGTGGAGGACGCCCCCGCGAGTGCTCCGGCCGTCGAACCGGGCGACGCCGGCTCACCCGTCATGACTACTCGTCCTCGTCGTCACGCTCGGACGCCGGGACCTTGTACGGGTCCGCGTCGCCGGCGTACGTCGCGCCCGCCGCGGTGGTGCGCACCGCGGCGTCGATGGCCCGGGCCCGGTCGAGCAAGTCGTCGATGTTCCGGGCGTTCTCCGGCAGGGCGTCCGCGACGAAGGTCAGCGTCGGGGTGAAGCGCACCCCGATCTTGCCGACCTCGGAGCGGATGACTCCCTTGGCGCTCTCCAGCGCGGCGGCCGAGGCCTCGCGCTCGGCTTCGTCACCGAAGACGGTGTAGAAGACGGTGGCCTCGCGCAGATCGCCGGTGACCCGGGTGTCGGTGATGGTCACATAGCCCAGCCGCGGGTCCTTGATCCGGCGTTGCAGGGTCTCGGCCACCACCACCTGGATGCGGTCTGCGAGCTTGCGCGCCCTAGCGGTGTCGGTCACGTTGCCTCCTCGTGCAATGGGCCGGGTAACTCGGGCGTGTTGCCTGCCCGTCGGGGCCCACGCCCCAAAGTACCGGCCCGCGCCCAGCCTTGTGGGCGCTCTCGGTCCTGATCCGTGTGAGAACGGCGACTCGCGCCGGTCCCTTCCACAGACCTCATTCGTCGTCGTCGTTGTGGTAGCGCCTCCTGGCGGAGAGCAGCTGAACCTCGGGGCGGCCGGCGACCAACCGCTCACAGCTGTCCAGGATCTCGGTGACGTACCCGGCTTCGCCGGACACCACCGCGAGGCCGATCTCGGCCCTGCGGTGCAGATCCTGGTTCCCGGTCTCGGCAGCGCACACGCTGTACTTGCGCTGCAGTTCGGCCACGACGGGCCGCACGATCGAACGCTTCTCCTTGAGCGAGTGGACGTCGCCCAGCAGCAGGTCGAAGGTGAGTGTTCCCACGAACATGTATGACAGGTCTCGCCGACCTGGAGGCCTCGGGGGCGGCCCTGGACCGGGCCGCGACTGCTACTTCTGAACTACCCCGGACCCTACACAGCGAGACCGGGGCCGGTCGACGGAAATACCACCCGTCGACCGGCCCCGGACACCACCCGCTTACGCGCGCGGCTTCTCGCGCATCTCGTAGGTCTCGACGATGTCCTCGACCTTGATGTCGTTGAACGACCCCAGGGTCACACCGGCCTCGAAGCCCTCGCGGACCTCGGTCGCGTCGTCCTTGAAGCGACGCAGACCCTCGATGGTGAGGCTCTCCGCCACGACCTTGCCGTCGCGGATGAGGCGGGCCTTGGCGTTGCGGCGCAGCAGGCCCTCGCGGACGATGACACCCGCGATGTTGCCGAACTTGGAGGAACGGAACACCTCGCGGATCTCCGCGGAGCCGAGGCGCACCTCCTCGTACTCGGGCTTGAGCATGCCCTTGAGGGCGTTCTCGATCTCCTCGATCGCCTGGTAGATGACCGAGTAGTACCGGACGTCCACGCCTTCCTTGTCGGCCGCGGTACGCGCACGGCCTTCGGCGCGCACGTTGAAGCCGATGATGATGGCGTCCGAACCCATCGCCAGGTTGACGTCGGACTCGGTGATCGCACCCACACCGCGGTGCAGGATGCGGAGCTCGACCTCCTCGCCCACGTCCAGCTTGACGAGGGCGTCCTCAAGGGCCTCGACCGAACCGGAGACGTCACCCTTGATGATGAGGTTGAGCTGCTCGATCTCGCCGGCGGCGATGGCCTTGTCGAGGTCCTCCAGGGACACCCGGACCCGACGCTGCGCGAAGGCGGCGTTGCGGTCACGGGCCGAGCGCTTCTCGGCGATCTGACGGGCGGTGCGGTCCTCGTCGACGACGATGAAGCTGTCGCCGGCGCGGGGCACCGAGGTCAGACCGAGCAGCAGCACCGGGCGGGACGGGCCGGCCTCGGCGAGGCTGTTGCCGTTCTCGTCCAGCATCGCGCGGACGCGGCCGTAGGCGTCGCCGACCACGATCGAGTCACCGACGCGGAGGGTACCGCGCTGCACGAGCACGGTCGCCATGGCGCCGCGGCCCTTGTCGAGGTGGGCCTCGATGGCGATACCCTGCGCGTCCTGCTCGGGGTTGGCCCGCAGGTCCAGCGAGGCGTCCGCGGTCAGGACCACGGCCTCCAGCAGCTGGTCGATGTGGAGACCCTGGCGCGCGGAGATGTCGACGAACATGGTGTCGCCGCCGTACTCCTCGGCCACCAGACCGAACTCGGTCAGCTGACCGCGGACCTTGGTCGGGTCGGCGCCCTCGACGTCGATCTTGTTGACGGCGACCACGATCGGCACACCCGCGGCCTTGGCGTGGTTCAACGCCTCGACCGTCTGCGGCATGACACCGTCGTTGGCCGCGACCACCAGGATCGCGATGTCGGTGGACTTGGCACCACGGGCACGCATGGCGGAGAACGCCTCGTGACCCGGGGTGTCGAGGAAGGTGATCGGGCGCTCTTCGCCGTTCACCACGGTGGCCACCTGGTAGGCACCGATGTGCTGGGTGATGCCACCGGCCTCGCCGGCCACCACGTTCGACTTGCGAATGGCGTCCAGCAGGCGGGTCTTACCGTGGTCGACGTGACCCATGACGGTGACGACCGGCGGGCGCGGGGCCAGCTGGTCCTCGTCGCCCTCGTTGGCACCGAAGTCGATGTCGAACGACTCCAGCAGCTCGCGGTCCTCGTCGTCGCGGCTGACGATCTCCAGGATGAAGCCCATCTCGCCGGCCAGCAGCTCAAGGGTCGCGTCGGAGACCGACTGCGTCGCGGTGACCATCTCACCGAGGTTGAACATGACGGAGACGAGCGCGGCCGGGTTGGCGTTGATCTTCTCCGCGAAGTCCATCAGCGAGGCGCCGCTCGACAGGCGAACGGTCTGGCCGTTGCCGCGGGGCAGCATCACACCACCGACGGACGGGGCCTGCATGGCCTCGTACTCCTGGCGCTTCGCCCGCTTCGACTTGCGGCCACGCGCCGGGCGACCGCCCGGGCCACGACCGAAGGCGCCCTGCGTGCCACCACGGGCACCCGGGCCGCCGGGACGACCGCCGAAGCCACCGGGACGCGGGCCGAAGCCGCCGCCGCCACCGGGGGCACCGCCACCGGGACGGGGACCGCCGAAGCCGCCACCGGCCGGACGGGAGCCCGGACCGGCCGGACGACCGGCGAAGCCCGGACGGGCGCCACCGGCGCCGCCGGGACCGCCCGGACGGGCGCCGGGGCCACCGGGGCCGCGGCCGCCGGGGCCCGGACGCGGGCCCGGAGCCGGACGCTGCGGCATCATGCCGGGGTTCGGACGCGGCATGCCGGACGGGCTCGGACCACCGGGACGCGGGCCGGCCGGACGGGGCATGCCGTCCGGACGCGGACGGTCGCCACCGGGACGCGGCGCGCCACCGGCGCCGGGGGCACCGGCGGGACGGGGACGGTCGCCACCGGGACGCGGACGGTCACCGGCACCGGGGGCACCGGCGGGACGCGGACGGTCGCCACCGGGACGCGGACGGTCACCCGCGCCGGCACCGGGGGCACCGGCGGCCGGACGGGCACCGGGCGCGGCCGGACGGCGGTCGCCGGGGCGGGCCATACCGGTCGCGCTGCCCGAGGTGAACGGGTTGTTGCCCGGACGCGGGCCGGCCGGACGCGGGCCCGGACGGGCACCACTACCGGCGGCGGGACCGGCCGGACGCTGGGCCTGGGCGGCCGGGCGCTGAGCCTGGGTCTCCTCGGCCGGGGCCGGGGAGGAGAACTCGGCAGCCGGAGCGGCCGGGGCCGTGGACGCCGCGGGGCGGGGCGCCGGGCGCGGACCCGGGGTCGGCGCGCCGGCCGGACGCGGGGCGGCCGGAGCCGCCTCGACGGGCGCGGCC
>NZ_JBHYYB010000085.1:0-39335 GCF_042752535.1 Kitasatospora sp. NPDC059327
AACCCGGAAGCTAAGCCTCACAGCGCCGATGGTACTGCAGGGGGGACCCTGTGGGAGAGTAGGACGCCGCCGAACAATCATTCCAAAGAACCCCCACCCGATTTCGGGTGGGGGTTCTTTGCGTTTCCAGGAAGACGGGAGCTGCCTCCGTATTCCTTCGGGGGTGATGCCTCGAAGGGTGGCATTCCTGAGGCTGTTGCCTGGACCTGTCGGCTCGGACACCGATAGGGCTGCCGGCCGCAGAGGGAGGCAGGGAGACCTCGCCGCAGGGGCAGCCACTGCCCGGTACGGGTGCGGCCGCACGGTCCTGGCCGGGCCCCGGTCGCCGGTTTATCCAGGCCGGCCAGCGAGCGGGCAGCGTTGATCCAGGGCCGACGATGGTGACGACCCACCACTGATGCTCCGCTCTTCCCCGGGCCGGGCCGGGCCGCCCACAGCACCGTCACGGCGCCCGCGGTAAGGAGAGCGAGGCGACGAACAGACCGTGCCCCACGGGCGGGCCCGGAGGGGGCTCAGAGCCGGCCGGCGGCCTTCAGCGCGAGGTAGGCATCGGCGAGGGCCGGGGCCACCGCGGTCGGCGGGGCGTCGAGGACGGTCACGCCGTGGCGGGAGAGACGGTCCGCGGTGAGCCGGCGGTCGGCGCGGGTCTGCTCGGCGGCGGCCGCGCCGTACACGGCCTCGACGGTGCCGCGGCCACTGGCCAGTTCGTCCAGGTGCGGGTCGGAGACCGAGGCCAGGACGACTTCGTGGCGCTTGGTCAGGAGCGGGAGGAGCGGCAGCAGTCCGTCCTCGACGGGGGCCGCGTCGAGCCCCGTGAGCAGGACGATCAGCGAGCGGTGCGGCGCCATCTTGAGGGCGGTGGCGACCAGCGACCGCATGTCGGTCTCGTAGAGGGCGGGTTCCAGGACGGCCATCGCGCTGGTGAAGGCCGGCAGGATCTCACTGGGGGAGCGGCCTGCCACCGAGACGCGCTTGCGCAGGTCGTGGGCGAGCAGGTCGACCCGGTCGCCCGCCTTGGTGGCGAGTGCCGTGAGCAGCAGCGCGGCGTCGAGCGAGGCGTCCAGGCGCGGGGCGTCGCCGACACGGCCCGCGGAGGTGCGTCCGGTGTCGAGGACGATCAGGATGTGCCGGTCACGCTCGGGACGCCAGGTGCGGACGGCGACGGTGTGCCGGCGGGCGCTGGCCCGCCAGTCGATCGAGCGGATGTCGTCGCCGGGCAGGTACTCGCGCAGGGAGTCGAACTCGGTTCCCTGGCCCCGGGTCAGGACGGAGGTGCGGCCGTCGAGTTCGCGCAGTCGGGCGAGCCGGGACGGCAGGTGCTTGCGGCTGTTGAACGGGGGCAGGGCGCGGACCGTCCACGGGACGAGGTGCGAGCCCTGACGCCCGGCCAGGCCGAGCGGGCCGAGGGAACGGACCGTCACCTTGTGGGCGTGGTGGTCACCGCGCCGGGTCGGGGTGAGCACGGTGGTGGCCCGGCGCCGCTCCTGGCCGGGGACGCGCAGGCTGTGCCGGGACGCGGCGATCTCGGTGCCGCGTCGCCAGGCGGACGGGGCCCAGGCGTCGCGGACGCTGCCTCGGAGCGGGCGGCCGGCCGGGTTGGTGACGGTCAGTTCGACGGTGGCCGGCTCACCGAGCCGGACGGTGGTGTCGCCGCCCCGGGTGATCCGCAGACTGCGGACCGGGGCGGCGAGCACCAGGTCGACGACGACCGCGAGCAGCACAGTGCCGGTGACGGCGGCGATCCCGCCCCAGGACGGCAGGAGCAGGCCCACGACGAGCGCGCCGAGTGCGGCGAGCAGGGCGGTTCGCCCGGTGAGGGCCATGCGGTGCGCTCCTTCGTGAGCGGGGCGGGGCGGGCGGTCAGCGGGGGGCGGGCGTCTGGGCCAGGACGGCCTGGATGACGGAGTCGGCGGTGACGCCCTCCATCTCGGCCTCGGCGCGCAGCGCGACGCGGTGCCGCAGGGTCGGCAGGGCGAGCGCCTTGACGTCGTCGGGGGTCACGTAGTCGCGGCCGGCCAGCCAGGCCCAGGCGCGGGAGGCGCCGAGCAGGGCGGTGGCGCCGCGCGGGGAGACGCCGATGGAGAGCGACGGGGACTGCCGGGTGGCCCGGCAGAGGTCGACGATGTAGGCGAGCACCTCGGGCGAGACGGTGAGTTTGGCGATCTGCGCACGGGCGGCGGCGATGTGCTCGGGGCCGGCGACGGGGCGGACGCCGGCCGCGGCGAGGTCGCGCGGGTCGAAGCCGGAGGCGTGCCGGGCGAGGACCTGGAACTCCTGGTCGCGGTCGGGCAGCGGCAGGATCAGCTTGAGCAGGAAGCGGTCGAGCTGGGCCTCGGGCAGCGGGTAGGTGCCCTCGTACTCGACCGGGTTCTGAGTGGCGGCGACCAGGAACGGGGCGGGCAACGCGCGGGGCGTGCCGTCGACGGTGACCTGGTGCTCCTCCATGGCCTCCAGCAGGGCGGCCTGGGTCTTCGGCGGTGTGCGGTTGATCTCGTCGGCGAGCAGCAGGTTGGTGAACACCGGGCCGGGCTGGAAGGAGAACTCGGCGGTGCGGGCGTCGTAGACCAGGGAGCCGGTGACGTCGCCGGGCATCAGGTCGGGGGTGAACTGGATCCGCTTGGTGTCCAGGCTGAGCGCGGTGGAGAGGGTGCGGATCAGCAGGGTCTTGGCGACGCCGGGGACGCCCTCCAGCAGGACGTGGCCGCCGCAGAGCAGGGCGACGACCAGGCCGGTGACGGCGGCGTCCTGGCCGACCACGGCCTTGGCGATCTCGGCGCGAAGGGCGGTGAGCGCCTGGCGCGGGTCGTCGGTGGTCCCGGGGGCGTCAGGAGCGCCGTGGGTGGCGGTCGCCGTGCCGGGGGTGGTGAAGGGGGTGGCGGTGGCCTGCTCGGTCACGGCTTGCGTACCTGCCTTTCGAGGGCGTCGAGGTCGTCGGCGAGCCGCAGCAGTGCGGCGTCGTCGGTCGGGGGCGGGCCGTACAGGAGGGCCCGTACGTCCCCGGCGGGTCGGTCGGGGAGGCGGTCGGTGACGGCCGCGCACAGCGCGGTGGGGTCGGGTGCGCCGGCGTCGGGCGGGACGCCCAGGGTGGGCGCGAGGCGGTGGGCGGCTGCGCGGCGCAGGGCGTCGGCGGCGCGGCCCCGGGCCTTGGCACGGCGGTAGAGGCGGGCGCGGCCCTCGGTGGTCTCGGCGGCGCGGACCACGACGGGCAGGTTCTCGCTGATGACGGGGCCGAGCCGGCGGGCGCGCCAGAGCGCGGCGAGCACGGTGGCGACGGCGAGCTGGTACGCGGCCCAGCGCCAGCCGGCGGGGATGTAGTCGGTGAACTTCTTGTCGCCGCCGTCGAGGACCGGGGCGGTGTAGTCGGGCAGCTGCCAGGTGAGGTGGGGCTGGGAGCCGAGCAGGCCGAGCGCCAGGGAGGCGTTGCCGTCCTTCTTCATCAGCTCGTTGCTGAGGAAGTCGCCGCTGCCGAGGACGACGACCTCGCTGCCCTTGCCGGCCTGGGCGACGACCAGTGGGTACCCGTGGCCGCGCGGGTAGCAGCCCTCGCCCCGGCTGCCGGTGGTGTAGAGCAGACCGCCGAGGTGGGCGGTGCCGGCCCGGACGGCCTCGGTGAACGAGCACTGGGCGGCGGTGCTGCGGACGGCGGCGTAGGGGGCGCCGCCGCCTTCCTCGGAGGGACGGACGCCGGGGGCGAGCGCGCTGAGTGCCGCGGGACCGGGGGCGACGAGGACCAGCCGGCTGTGCCGGGCGGCGGCGACGGCGCGCAGCTGGTCCGCGTCGAGCAGGTCGGGCTCGGGGACGACGAGGGTGTCGTTGCCGGTCGAGCGGGTGGGGAGGTCGGCGGTGATGTCGACCTTGAGGCCCTGGCGCTGGAGCAGCGCGACGACGGCGTGGGAGCCGGAGGCGTCGTATGAGCGCGGGTCGAGCGGCGGGTAGCGGCGCTCCTGGTTGAGGCCGGCCAGGGCCGCGGCGGCGATCAGCAGCAGGACCACGGTGAGCAGATACCAGCGGGAGCGGCGCCAGAGGCCGCGGCCGGTGGGCGCGAGGCTGCTGGTGCTGGGGCCGCCACCGGAGGTGGGCCCGGGCCGCGGCGGAGCGGCGGGCGTGGGCGGCACCGGGGAGGCGGGCTCGGCGGGCGGCCCCGCGGGTGCCGGCGGCGCGGCCGGGCCGGGGGTGGTGCTGGTCATGCCGCTCCTCCCGCGGCCGGGGCGAACGCCGGGCGGGCGCGTTCCAGGGTCTGGTCGAGCTCGCGCAGCTGCTGGTAGGCGGCCCGGTCGGCGGTGTGCTCGCCGTAGGCGATGTCGTCGAAGGTGCGGGCCGCGGCGGCGAGGGCGGCGGCGTGCTCGGGCAGCGCCCGGCCGGCTTCGGCGGCGGCCTCGTCGGCGGTGCGGCCGGGGCGGGTGTCGAGCAGGGTGCGCTCCTCCAGGGCCCGGACGACGGCGCGCATCTGCTCGCGGACGGCCTCGGACCACCGTTCGGCGGCGGCGTGCCGTTCGGCGTCGGCCCGGTACTGGTCGGCGCCGCGCGGCCCGGCGGTGCCGAAGACGTCGAGGGTGGTGCGGGCGGCCCGCTTCGGCGTGCCGAACCGCCACCAGAGGGCGGCGGCGATCACCGCGGCGACCACCAGGAAGAGGATCAGGCCGGTGGTGCCACTGGTGCCGTCGCCGGCGATGGCGGCGAGCGCGTCGTCGATCCGGTCCATCACCCAGTCGTAGACCCGCTCCTGGAGGCTCGGGTCGTGCCGGTGGTAGTCCGCGTTGAGCAGTTCGTCGCGGGCGGCGTCGCGGGCCGGATCACGTGGAACCGTGACCGGAGCGCCGCCTGCCGCCAACGCTGTGTCCCCCCAGGTCGGCATCCGGTTCAGAGCCTCGCCGGGTTCGGGCCGGTCTGGTCGCCCCAGCCGGTGCCGCCGTACTCGGGCAGGCCCGCGGCGCGGGCGAGCTCGATGTCCAGGGCCTCGCGCCGGATCCGCTGGTCCACGTAGAGCAGCACGCCGATGGTGGCGGTGAACGGGATGGTCAGGGTGGAGGCGATCACACCGGCGATCGCCGTGGTGATCAGGACGGCGGTGGGCAGGGTGGCGGGGTCACCGGCGTCGACCTGGCCGGCCAGGTCGTCGAAGCCGAGGACCAGGCCGACGACCGTGAACGGCACGCTGATGATCCCGGCGACGATGCCGGCCATCAGTTGGCTGAGGATGTTGATGCCGAAGATCCGCCACCAGGAGCCGCGGACCAGCCGGCGCGAGCGGGAGAGCGCCGTCCGGACGCCCTGCTTCTCCAGCATCAGGGCGGGGGCGGCCAGGCTGAGCTGGATCCAGATCCAGACCGCGACCGGGACGCTGAGCAGGCCGACGACGAAGAGCAGGGCCGCGATGGCGGGCTCGTCCGCGCCGGTCAGCAGGTAGCCGATCATCGGGGCGAAGCCGAGCAGCACGATGCCGGCGCCGATCAGGCCGGTCAGCAGGGTGAGGCCGGTCAGCTGGAGCAGCCGGGGACGCGCGTCCCGCCAGGCGTCGCGGACGGTGGCGGACTGTCCGAGGATGGCGCGGCTGACCACCATGGTCAGCAGGGCGGCGGCGACGACGCTGAGCAGCATGGTCACCGGCAGGCTCACCAGGGCGGAGAGCACCGGGGTGAGGTCGCCGGTGTCACCCTTCACGGCCAGCTGGGTGCCGGTGACGGCGGCCTGTTCCACGACGGCGACGCCGAGCGAGAGGCCGAGCGTGGTGCGCCAGTGCTTGCGGATGGTGGAGACGGACCCGTCGAGGAGCTCGCCGAGGCCGAGCGGGCGCAGCGGGATGATGCCGGGCTTGGGACTGACCGGGACGCCCCAGCCGGGCTGTCCGTAGGGCCCCTGCGGCCCCTGGCCGCCGTACGGGGGGCCGCCCTTCCCGGGGCCGGCGTGGCCGGCGCCCCAGGCGGGGGGCGCGGCGGGCGTGGCGTGGGGTGGTACCGACTGTCCGGGCACGGCGGCGGACGTGTCGGCCGGGGGCCGGGTGTCGTCGCGGGGCGGCTCGGACGAGCTGGGCGAGGCCCAGCCCGGGGTGTCGGTCATCACTGCTCCTCGGAGGGGCGTCAGGGTTCGCGGGGCCGGGTGGATCTTCACCCGCGCGCAGCGCCCATCGTGCCATGGTGGCCGGACGGCCCCCCAGGGGTATCCGGTTGCTGAACGGCAACAGGGGCCCGCGGGGCGCCCGGTGCGTGGCCCGGACGTGGCCCGCGGGTGGCCCGTGGGGTGTCCGGGGCGGCTGGACCCAAGTCATTCGTCCGGTATGGCCGGAAATCGCCCAGGCTTCCAGTTGGCCGTTCTGGAGCAATGGGACTGCTGTGCGGCAGGTCACAATCCGGTAATGAGAAGATGGACGCATGAAGGGACGCGTCCTCGTCGTTGATGACGACTCCGCACTGGCCGAGATGCTCGGCATTGTGCTGCGTGGTGAGGGTTTTGAGCCGTTTTTCGTCGCGGATGGGGACAAGGCGCTAGCCGCGTTCCGGGAGACCAAGCCTGATCTGGTGCTGCTGGACCTGATGCTGCCCGGTCGGGACGGCATCGACGTCTGTCGGCAGATCCGGGCCGAGTCCGGCATTCCGATCGTCATGCTCACCGCGAAGACCGACACTGTCGACGTCGTGGTGGGCCTGGAGTCTGGGGCCGACGACTACGTCACCAAGCCGTTCAAGCCCAAGGAGCTGGTGGCCCGGGTTCGCGCCCGGCTGCGCCGCGCCGAGGAGCCGACTCCGGAGCAGCTGACCATCGGCGATCTGGTGATCGACGTGGCCGGCCACTCCGTCAAGCGGGACGGCCGGGGCATCCCGCTGACCCCGCTGGAGTTCGACCTGCTCGTCGCGCTGGCCCGCAAGCCGTGGCAGGTGTTCACCCGGGAGGTGCTGCTGGAGCAGGTCTGGGGCTACCGCCACGCGGCGGACACCCGGTTGGTGAACGTCCACGTCCAGCGGCTCCGGTCCAAGATCGAGAAGGACCCGGAGCGCCCCGAGATCGTGGTGACCGTTCGTGGCGTCGGCTACAAGGCCGGACCCAGCTGACGTGATGTACCAGGCTGACGACACCCCGTCGGAGTCCGCGACCGACGGGGGCCCCGCCGTGCGCGGAGACGTGCTGAGTTCGACCACGCGGAGCCGCCGCCGACGCGGGCCCGCCGTTCTGCTCGCACCGGTGATCCGTCAGCTGCGCCGGCCCCTGCACCGGGTGTCGGCGCTGTACCGCCGTTCCATCCAGCTCCGGGTGGTCGCGGCCACCCTGATGCTGTCCGTCGTCGTGGTGCTGGTGCTGGGCGTGGTGGTGGTGGCCCAGGTGCGCAACGGGCTGCTGAAGACCAAGCAGGACTCCGCGCGCAGCCAGGCCCGGGCCGGCTTCCAGACCGAGCTGAAGAAGATCGACGAGGCGAAGGACCTCCGGCTCAAGGTCGGCGCCGCCGCCGACCAGACGGTCGAGGACACCGGCACCTGGCTGCTCAGGCAGGTCGGCGACCTCGCGGCCAGCGGGCAGAACGTCTACTCGGTGATCGCCATGGTGCGCGACGGGAAGACCGTCCTGCCGGAGACCGCCGGTCTCGGGCCGCGCTACACCGGCGACATCTCGCCGACCAGCATCCCCGACCCGCTGCGGGCCAGGGTCTCGGCCGAGCCCGGCCAGATCTTCGACCAGCCGACGGTGATCCACCGGTCCGCCGACAGCGGCGGCCACACCGAGCCCGGTCTCGCCATCGGCATGCAGTTCACCGGCCCCAACAACATCTCCTACGAGCTGTACTACGTCTTCTCCTTCGGCCAGGAGACCGACACCCTCGGCCTGGTCACCGGGACCCTCGCCACCGCCGGTGTCTTCGTGGTGATCCTGATGGGCGGGATCGCCTGGCTGGTGGTGCGCCAGGTGGTCACCCCGGTCCGGATGGCCGCCGGGATCTCCGAGCGGCTGGCCGCCGGGCACCTGGAAGAACGGATGAAGGTCACCGGCACGGACGACATCGCCCGCCTCGGCGAGTCCTTCAACCGGATGGCCAACGCGCTGCAGGCGCAGATCCGCCAGCTGGAGGAGCTCTCCCGGGTGCAGCGACGGTTCGTCTCGGACGTGTCGCACGAGCTGCGCACCCCGCTGACCACCGTCCGGATGGCGGCCGACCTCATCTACGACAGCCGCGAGGACCTGGACCCGATGGCGGCCCGCTCCGCCGAGCTGCTCCAGGGCCAGCTGGACCGCTTCGAGTCGCTGCTCGCCGACCTGCTGGAGATCAGCCGGTTCGACGCCGGCGCCGCGATCCTGGACGCCGAGCCGGTCGACCTGCGCGAGATCGTCACCCGGGTGGTGGAGGCCGCCGACCCGCTGGCCCAGGCCAAGGGCAGCGCCGTGGTGATCCGCGGCGACGGCGAGCCGGTGCTCGCGGAGGTGGACTCCCGTCGGATCGAGCGCATCCTGCGCAACCTCGTGGTCAACGCGCTGGAGCACGGCGAGGGCCGCGACGTCGTGGTCCGGCTGGGCTCGGCGGACGGCGCCGTCGCGGTCGGTGTGCGGGACTACGGCATCGGGCTCAAGCCCGGCGAGGCGTCCCGGGTCTTCCACCGCTTCTGGCGGGCCGACCCGTCCCGGGTGCGGACCACCGGCGGTACCGGTCTGGGCCTGTCCATCGCGGTCGAGGACGCGCACCTGCACGGCGGCTGGCTGCAGGCCTGGGGCGAGCCCGGCGGCGGCTCGCACTTCCGGCTCACCCTGCCGCGCACCCGCGGCGGCGAGATCAGCCGGGCGCCGTTCCGACTGGAGCCGGAGGACTCGCGCAACAACCGGGGCCTCGGCGCGACCGGGGCGCCCTACCGGCGGGCGATCCGTCCGGGCGGTGCCACCGCGCTGACCGCCACCGAGGAGCCGGTCGTCCCGGAGACCCCGGAGGGCTCCGGGGGCAGCGGGTTCGGCAGCGGCCTCGGCGGTGTGCTGAGCATCGGTCCGGGGCTGGGTACCCGCCGGCTGCCCGAGGGGCCGCGGACCGACCCCTCGGACGTGCGGACCGCGGGCGCCGGGTACGGTGCCACCGGAGCCCAGGTCATGGTGGACCCGACGCCCGGGTGGCCGTCGGTGACTCAGCGGACGGCGGAACCGGGGACGGCGGAGGCCGTCTACGGCGAGGCCGGGACGGACACGGAGGGGTCGCAGCGTGCGAAGGACCAGCAGGACTGAGCCGCGGCTGGCCGCGGTGGCCGGCGTGGTGCTGGGCGCCCTGCTGGCCGGCGGCTGCGCGGCCATGCCGGACTCCGGCGGGGTCAGCAAGGTCGAGCTGGCACAGGACGCGGTGGACAAGAACCTCCAGGTCAGGGTCTTCCCGATGGCACCTCCCAAGGGGGCCAAGCCGCGGGACCTGCTGGCCGGGTTCCTGGACGCCGTCACCGCCGACGAGAGCTACGACACCGCCCGGATGTACCTCACGGACGAGGCGGCGGCGAAGTGGAAGCCGGACGCGCGCATCCAGGTGCTCTCCGCCACCCCCTCGCTGCCCTCCCAGACCGTGACCGAGGCCGAGAGCTCCTTCGCCGCCCCGGTGTCCGGCATGGTCGTCGCCGAGGTGGACGCCAAGCACTCGTACACCTTCCTGGACGGGCAGAAGGACGTGGACTTCCAGTTCGCGTTCGTCCGGGAGAAGAAGAGCGGCGAGTGGCGGATCGACGCGCTGCCCGACGGCGTGCTCATCAACGAGACCAACTTCCGCATCAGCTACCGCCAGGTGGACCGCTTCTTCTACGCGGCCGACGACCCGTCCGCGCCCGGTACCCCGGTGATCGGCAGCCCGGAGGTCCTGATCGCCGACCCGATCTACCTGCGGCGCCGAATAGACCCGCTGACCTCGGCCGCCAAGGCCGTGGTCGCCGGGCCGTCCGACTGGTTGGCGCCGGTGGCCCGGACCGCCTTCCCGCCCGGCAGCAACGTCGACCGGGTGAGCATCGACGAGGCCCGCACCGCCCACGTGGTGCTCGCCGGTGTCGACCTCGGCGGCACGATGCTCTGCAAGCGGATGGCCGCCCAGCTCTTCTACACCCTCGCCGACCAGGGCAAGGGACAGGTGGACAAGGTGGACCTGAAGGGTCCGCGCGCCGGCGCCGGCTGCCAGGTGGCCCGCGGTGACCTGCCCAAGACCGGACCCGGCGCGCTGACCGGGAGCGCCGCCCAGAAGCAGTTCTTCCAGCGGGCCGACAACGGCGTCCTGGTCGAGGCCCAGGAGACGGGTGACGGCAGCGCGGTGCGCGGCCCGCTCGGCCGGCCGCAGCCGAACGGCAAGGACCCGCTGGGCACCATCGCGGTCTCCCGGGACGGCGAGCGGGCCGCCGCGATCGGCGGCAAGGGTCACCAGCTCTACCTGGTCCCGCTGGCCGACACCGGACAGGCGATGCCCGAGCCGGTGCTCACCACCCCGGTCCGGTCCGGCCAGAAGGACGAGGACGGCCTGACCTCGCCCAGCTGGGACGGCCGCGGCGACCTCTGGGTGGTGGACCGCGACCCGCAGAACAGGCGGGTGGTGATGGTGCGGGGCAACCGGCCGCCGCTCACGGTGCCGGTCGACAGCCCCGACGGGCAGGTCCTGCAGGACCTCAAGATCTCGTCGGACGCCGTCCGGATCGCCCTGGTGTTCAAGGACGCGCGCGGGGCGCAGTCGCTCTGGATCGGCCTGGTGGTGCACGGCGGTACCCGGGAGGCGCCCACCGCGCGGATCACCGGGCTGCGCCGCGTCGCCCCGGCGATCGCCGAGGTCTCCTCGGTCTCCTGGGCGGAGGTCGACCAGCTGCTGGTGCTGGGCAAGGAGAAGGGCCGTCTGCAGCAGCTGCACTACATCAGCACGGACGGATCGCAGAGCAGTGAGGCCCCGCCCCAGGGCGGGGAGGGCATGGCCTCGGCCCAGGCGGCGGAGTCCCGGGTGGACACCATGGACCAGGCTCCGCCGGTGCTCGCCCGGCAGGGCGCCGACGGCAAGATCTACCGGTTGGTCAACAGCCAGTGGCGCGAGCTCGTCCTCAACTTCCGGGCGTCCTCCTTCATCTACCCGGGCTGAGCCGGTCCGCGGGCCGTGCCCTGATCGGGGCGGGGCCACCCGGTGCGCGGCCCGCCCGGGCGGTGGCCCGGCGGCCGGCCGGGCCGGTGCGGGACGGCGGCCGCGACGGTGGCGGCCGCCTTCGGCGGGAGCCCGGCGCGGGCCAGCGCCCGCGCGGCCTCGGCCAGGCTGGCGCCGGTGGTCACCAGGTCGTCCACCAGGACCGGCTGACGACCGGTCAGCCGGCAGTCCGCGCGGGGCAGCACGGTGAGCGCGCCGTGCAGATTGCGCCGGCGCTCGGCGGCACTGAGGCCGGCCTGGTCCGCGACCGGGCGGGTGTGCCGCAGCAGGGGCGCGGCCCGGACGTCCAGCCCGGCCCGGCGCAGCGACCGGGCGGCGGCGCCGGCCAGCCGCAGCGTCGGATCGTGGCCGCGGGCCCGGACGGCGGAGCGGGCGGAGGGCATCGGCACCAGCAGCAGCGGCGCCAGCCCGGCCCGCGGCCCGAGCGAGGAGCGCACGGCCCGGGCGAGTGCTTCGCCGAGCGGCCCGGCCAGTCGTAGCGCGCCGCGCTCCTTGTGCGCGAGCAGCAGCTGCCGGACCGGGTCGGCGTAGGGGGCGGCGGCGTGCACCCAGGGCAGCGTGGTCGGCCCGGGGCGGGCCGTGGCCAGGACGTGGCGGCAGGCCGGGCAGAGCTGGGCGCGGTCCGTGCCGCAGCCGGCGCAGCGGGCCGGCAGCAGCACCTCCAGCAGACCGGCCAGTGCGTGGCCGAACGGCCCTTGGGCGGCGGGCGGACGGGTGGGGGCGGGGGTGGGCGGCACGGCTGCTCCTGGCGGCGGCAGGCACGGAGAGTGAGCAAAGGATGCGCCGTACGGGGGGTGTTGTCCAGGTATTTACCCATGCTTCACTCGCAAGAGGGTAGACAGGGTGCAACAGCTTGACCGCCAGCCCACGGCATCGGGTCATACCCGTATTCCCGCTTGGGGAGGCGAAAACCCCGTGTGAGGTGTTCGATGAGGCTCCAGGGGGTTTCAACCGTCCCTGGTGGGGAGGAAGTGAGATGAGGGCCAGTCGTTTCCGTCGCTCGCGGCGGAGGCGGAGGGCTAGCAGTGGATTGGCTGGTCCGGCTGGGTCTCAGCCCGATCCGGTAGCACCCGGATCGGCGTCAGCACGAGGGATCGGAGTTCTGCGTGGACATCGTCGTCAAGGGCCGCAAGACCGAGGTGCCCAAGAGGTTCCGCGAGCACGTGGCCGAGAAGCTGGAGAAGGTCCAGAAGTTCGACGGCAAGGTGATCAGCCTCGACGTCGAGGTGTCCAAGGAGCACAACCCGCGTCAGGCCGACCGGTCCGAGCGGGTGGAGATCACTCTCCGTACCCGCGGTCCGGTGATCCGGGCCGAGGCCGCCGCCGGCGACCCGTACGCGGCGCTCGACCTGGCTTCGGCGAAGCTCGACGCGCAGCTGCGCAAGTCCGCGGACCGGCGCCGGGTGCACAAGGGCGGCAACGGCCGCACTCCCATCAGCGTCGCCGAGGCGACCGCGGCCCTGGCCGCGCTGCCCGAGACGACGCGGCAGGAGAGCGAGACCAACGGAGCCGTCCGCAAGACCATGATGGGATCCCTGGAAGTGGAGGGCGAAGGCCCGCTGGTGGTCCGGGAGAAGACCCACCCGGCCGCCCCCATGGCGCTGGACCAGGCGCTCTACGAGATGGAACTGGTCGGCCACGACTTCTACCTGTTCGTGGAGAAGGACAGTGGCCTGCCGAGCGTCGTCTACCGCCGGCACGGTTACAACTACGGCGTCATCCACCTGCAGGCCGACGGATCGGCCGGTCCGGGTGGCGGTGCCGGCGGCGCGATCGGTGGAGCCGACGACGAGGACTGATCGTCCGAGCAGTGCGGGAGAGGTGACCCCGGCGGCCGTGCCGCCGGGGTCACCGGCGTTCCGGGGCGTTCCGGGGGCGGGGTGGCACCGGGCCGGGGGCGGTCCGGGACACCGGGTGTCACCCGAAGCGGGGGAATCGGCGTCGGAGGGTGACCGGAGGACGTCCGAGGCGTGGAATGATTGGCGAACGACGACCGGCGACGGGGGAGGAGCGGATGGGGGATCACTTCGGGCTGGGGCCGGCCGGGGGGGTGGCGCGGAGGTCGGGGGAGGACCTCGACTACGCCCCGCACCGGAGGGAGCCGATCCGCGTCCTGGTGGTGGACGACCACGCGCTGTTCCGCCGAGGCCTGGAGATCGTGCTCGCCGAGGAGGAGGACATCACGGTCGTCGGGGAGGCGGGGGACGGCGCGGAGGCCGTGCTGAAGGCCGCCGACCTGCTGCCCGACATCATTCTGATGGATGTTCGGATGCCCCGCCGCAGCGGGATCGAGGCCTGCACCGCGATCAAGGACGTGGCGCCCAGCACCAAGATCATCATGTTGACGATAAGCGACGAGGAAGCCGACCTCTACGAGGCGATCAAGGCGGGGGCGACCGGCTACCTGCTCAAGGAGATCTCCACGGACGAGGTCGCCACCGCGATCCGGGCGGTCGCCGACGGGCAGTCGCAGATCAGCCCGTCGATGGCCTCCAAGCTGCTCACCGAGTTCAAGTCGATGATCCAGCGCCGCTCCGACGACCGGGACCTGGTGCCCGCGCCCCGGTTGACCGACCGGGAGTTGGAGGTGTTGAAGCTGGTGGCCACCGGGATGAACAACCGGGAGATCGCCAAGGAGCTGTTCATCAGCGAGAACACCGTGAAGAACCACGTCCGCAACATCCTGGAGAAGCTCCAGCTGCACTCGCGGATGGAGGCCGTGGTCTACGCGATGCGGGAGAAGATCCTCGAAATAGGGTGACGGCGGAGCCGGTCCCCCGGTCGGACCGGGCTCAGTCGGCCAGCGACCGGTCCAGCGCCGGGCGCAGCGCCTCGTCGTGCAGGGCCTCCACCCGGACGCTGTCGCAGCCCACCCAGGAGGCCGCCTCGCGCAGGGCGCCGGCCAGCGCCTCGACGTGCCGCGCGGAGTCCAGCGAGACCTGACGGGCCACCAGCGTCCGCCCCTCCCGGGCCGGATCGACCCGGCCGACCAGTCGTCCGCCGGTCAGCACCGGCATCGCGAAGTAGCCGTGCACCCGCTTGTGCTTGGGGGTGTACGCCTCCAGCCGGTGCGTCATGCCGAAGATCCGCTCGGTGCGCGCGCGGTCCCAGACCAGCGAGTCGAACGGGGAGAGCAGCGTGGTGCGGTGTCGGCCGCGCGGCGCGGTGGCGAGTGCGGCCGGATCGGCCCAGGCGGCGGCGGGGGCGCCGGCCGGGCCCCAGCCCGCGACCTCCACCGGGACCAGGCCGGAGTCGGCGAGCACCGAGTCCAGCTGCTCGGCCTTCAATCGGTGGTAGTCCAGCAGATCGGCCCGGGTGGCCACGCCGAGTGCGGCGCCGGCCTGGGCGACCAGGGTGCGCAGGCACTCCTCGTCGGTCGGATCCGGCTCGAACAGGTCGGCGGGGACGGCCTGTTCGGCCAGCGCGTAGACGCGCTTCCAGCTCCGGCGCTCGGTGCAGACCACGTCGCCGAAGGCCAGCGCCCGCTCCACCGCGATCTTGGTGTCGGACCAGTCCCACCAGTCGGCCGTCCGCTTGGCGCCGCCCAGCTCGGTCGAGGTGAGCGGCCCCTCGTCGCGCAGCTTGGCCAGGACGGACCGGTAGGTGGCGGCGTCCACCTGCATGCCCCAGACGTGGGCGCGCTCGCGGTAGCGGCGGCGGCGGAACGCGAACAGCGGCCACTCCTCGATCGGCAGGATGCAGGCCGCGTGCGACCAGTACTCGAAGCTCGCCCCGGCCGCCCAGTAGGCGGCTTCCACGGCGGGCCGGCCGACGGCGCCGAGCCGCGCGTACGGGATCAGCTCGTGCGAGCGGGCCAGCACCGAGATGGTGTCGAGCTGCACGGCGCCGAGGTGGCGCAGCACCCCGCGTACGCCGCCCCGGCGGTCCGGCGCGCCGAGCAGGCCCTGGGCGCGCAGGGCGATGCGGCGGGCCTCGTCGGCGCTCAGGGTCGTGGCGGGAGTCGTGGCGGTCATGTCGGCGAGGGTAGACCGCGGCACCGACAATGCCCCGGCCCGGAGTCGTGGCCGGGTGGTGCGGGGCCACGGGGCGGCCGCCGGGCCGGGGGCGGTGGTGGGCGCGGGGGTGGAGCTGGGCGCGGGGGCCCGTCAGCCGTCGAGGTCGGTGGCGAGCAGGCCGGCGACCCAGGAGTCGCGGAACTCGCCGCGCTGTTCGGCGTAGGAGCGCAGGGTGCCCTCGAAGCGGAAACCGACCTTCTCGGCGACCGCGCGGGAGCCCTCGTTGCCCACGTACGCGACCCACTCCAGCCGGCGCAGGCCCAGCTCGGTGAGCCCGTGGCGGGCGACGGCGCGGGCGGCCTCGACGGTGAAGCCGCGGCCGCGGTGCTCCTTGGTGGCCCACCAGCCGATCTCGGCGGTGCCCGGCCGGCCGGGGGCGCGGACCAGCGCCTGGGTGCCGACCAGGGCCCCGGTGTCACGCTCGACCACGCACCAGAGGAGGGCGTCACCGGTACGCCGGCCGTTGACGGCCAGGTCGTTGACGAAGTACTCGGCGTCCTTGCGGTGGTACGGACTGGGGACGACCGTCCAGCGCCGGATCTCCTCGTCCTGGCAGGCTTCGAAGATCGCGTCCACGTCGGACTCCCGCGGCGGCCGCAGGAACAGGCGGTCGGTGACGAGGGTGCCGGGGGCGACGAGGTCGGGCGCGTGGGGCTCGCGGGGCTCTGCCATGAGCGGATTATTCCGTGCAGAAAGCAAACCGGGCATCCGAATATCGGGTCCTGCCGCCCAACTGCCCGGACGGCTGACCGTTTTGCCCCGGTGGACGATGCTATCGGGTCATGTGCCCGCAGGGGTGACACGGGAATAGCGTGCTGACGCACCTCCCGGGGTGTTGGACTCCTCGCATACGATGGCCCGTGCGGTGGGGTAAACCCGTCGTGCAGTCGTCCAGTGCCAATACAGGCAAGGAGCCCGCTCAAGTGTCCGTCTTCGACAAGATCCTGCGCGCCGGCGAAGGCAAGATCCTTCGCAAGCTGCAGCGGATTGCTGCCCAGGTCAACTCCATCGAAGAGGACTTCGTCAACCTCACCGACGCCGAGCTGCGCGCGCTGACCGACGAGTACAAGCAGCGGATCGCCGATGGTGAGTCCCTGGACGACATCCTCCCCGAGGCGTTCGCGACCGTTCGCGAGGCCGCCCGGCGAGTGCTCGGCCAGCGCCACTACGACGTCCAGATCATGGGCGGTGCCGCGCTGCACCTCGGCTACGTCGCCGAGATGCGCACCGGTGAGGGCAAGACCCTGGTCGGCACCCTGCCCACGTACCTCAACGCGTTGACCGGCAAGGGCGTGCACCTGATCACCGTCAACGACTACCTCGCCGAGCGCGACTCGGAGTGGATGGGCCGGGTGCACCGCTTCCTCGGCCTCGAAGTCGGCGTGATCCTGGGCAACATGACGCCCGCCGAGCGCAAGCGCCAGTACTCGATGGACATCACGTACGGCACCAACAACGAGTTCGGCTTCGACTACCTGCGCGACAACATGGCCTGGTCGAAGGACGAACTCGTCCAGCGCGGGCACAACTTCGCGGTGGTCGACGAGGTCGACTCGATCCTCATCGACGAGGCGCGTACCCCCCTGATCATCTCCGGCCCGGCGGACCAGGCGACCAAGTGGTACGCCGACTTCGCCAAGCTGGTGCAGCGCCTGAAGATCGAGCGCGACTACGAGGTCGACGAGAAGAAGCGCACCGTCGGCGTACTGGAGGAGGGTGTCACCCGGGTCGAGGACTACCTCGGCATCGACAACCTCTACGAGTCGGTGAACACCCCGCTCGTCGGGTTCCTGAACAACGCCATCAAGGCGAAGGAGCTCTACAAGAACGACAAGGACTACGTCGTGATGAACGGCGAGGTCATGATCGTTGACGAGCACACCGGCCGCATCCTGGCCGGCCGCCGCTACAACGAGGGCATGCACCAGGCGATCGAGGCCAAGGAGGGGGTGGAGGTCCAGAACGAGAACCAGACGCTGGCCACCATCACCCTGCAGAACTTCTTCCGTCTGTACGACAAGCTGTCGGGCATGACCGGTACCGGCACCACCGAGGCGGCCGAGTTCCACCAGATCTACAAGCTCGGCGTGGTGCCCATCCCGACCAACAAGACGCCGCTGCGCATCGACCAGCCCGACCTGATCTACAAGTCCGAGCCGGCCAAGTTCGCCGCCGTGGTCGATGACATCGCCGACAAGCACGAGAAGGGCCAGCCGGTGCTGGTCGGCACCGTGTCGGTGGAGAAGTCCGAGTACCTGTCGCAGGAGCTGCGCAAGCGCGGCATCCCGCACGAGGTGCTGAACGCCAAGCACCACGAGCGCGAGGCGCAGATCGTCGCGCAGGCGGGCCGCAAGGGCGCCGTGACCGTCGCCACCAACATGGCCGGCCGCGGTACCGACATCATGCTCGGCGGCAACTCCGACCACCTCGCGGCGGCCGAGCTGGCCCAGCGCGGCATCACTCCGGTCGACACCCCGGAGGAGTACGAGGAGGCGTTCCCGGCGGCGCTGGAGAAGGCCAAGGCGTCCGTGAAGGCGGAGCAGGACGAGGTCAAGGAGGCCGGCGGCCTCTACGTCCTCGGCACCGAGCGGCACGAGTCCCGCCGGATCGACAACCAGCTGCGCGGCCGCTCCGGCCGTCAGGGCGACCCGGGCGAGTCCCGCTTCTACCTGTCGCTCGGCGACGACCTGATGCGCCTGTTCAAGGCCGGCATGGTCGAGCGCGTGCTCTCGATGGCCAACGTGCCCGAGGACGTGCCGATCGAGTCCAAGATGGTCACCCGCGCCATCGCCTCGGCGCAGACCCAGGTCGAGCAGCAGAACTTCGAGATCCGCAAGAACGTCCTCAAGTACGACGAGGTGCTCAACCGCCAGCGCGAGGTCATCTACGGCGAGCGCCGCCGCGTGCTGGAGGGCGAGGACCTGCAGGAGCAGGTCGGCCACTTCATGGACGACACCGTCGAGGCGTACGTCAAGGCGGCCACCGGCGAGGGCTTCGAGGACGACTGGGACCTCGAGAAGCTCTGGACCGCGCTGAAGCAGCTCTACCCCGTCACCCTGGACCTGGAGGAGCTGGAGGAGGAGGCCGGCGGCACCGCCGGGCTCACCCCGGAGTTCCTCACCAAGGTCATCCAGGAGGACATCCAGGGGCAGTACGGCGCCCGCGAGGACCAGCTCGGCGCGGAGATCATGCGCGAGCTGGAGCGCCGGGTCGTCCTCTCGGTGCTGGACCGCCGCTGGCGCGAGCACCTCTACGAGATGGACTACCTCCAGGAGGGCATCGGCCTGCGGGCCATGGCGCAGCGCGACCCGCTGGTGGAGTACCAGCGTGAGGGCTTCGACATGTTCACCGCGATGATGGAGGGCATCAAGGAGGAGTCCGTCGGCTACCTGTTCAACCTGGAGGTCCAGGTCGAGCAGCAGGTCGAGGAGGTGCCGGTCGAGGACGCCGCGGTGCTGCTCGACAAGCTGGAGAAGGACACCGCCCGGCCGGAGATCAAGGCCAAGGGCCTGGACGCCCCCAAGCCGCAGCGGCTGCACTACACCGCCCCCTCGGACGAGGTCGGTGGCGGAGTCGTCGAGGGCGACTTCGACGACCTGGCGCCGGAGGACGAGGGCGACGGGCTGACCCGCGCCGAGCGCCGCAAGGCCGCCAAGTCGGCCAAGGGCCGCCGTCGCAAGAGCTGAGGCGGGGCCGGCCCGCCCGGTCCGCCGCCACGCAGGGCGCCGCTCCCGTAGGGGGGCGGCGCCCTGCGCCGTTCCCGCACTGCCCGTGCCGGCCGCCGCCGCGGGGGCGGTGGGAGCCGCAGGGGCCCGGGGACCGCGGCCCGTGCGGCCCGTGCGGCCTGTGAGGCCCGCGGGGCCCCGGTGGCGCCGCCGCGGGCCGCGCCGGGGGCGCCTGCCGCGGTGCCGCCGCCGGAGGCCGCCCCAGGGCCCGTCCGGGGCCGCGGGACGGCGGCGCGGGTGTCCCGCGTGGCGCCGGAGTAGAGCGGCGCGACGAGCGTGCCGCGCGGGTTCACCGGGCCTCCACGGCGGTGCACTGCCACTGCCCGGCCGGCCCGCGCAGCTCCAGCCGGAACGCCACCATGTGGTGCCGGCGGCCGAGGTCGACCCGGACGCAGGCCTCGATCGCGTCGGGTGAGGGCGATCTGTCGTGCACCGGCCCGAGCCGGGGCCGGTCGGCGGCGCCGCCGCGCCGCAGGATGCCGATCCGGACGAGCGAGGCGAGCTGGCCGTAGCCGTCCAGGCTGGTGTGGCGCATCAGCTGCCCGGACGGCCGGGCGCCGGTGAGCACCTCGACCAGCTGATGGGCGAACCGCGTGCTCAGCCCGGCGTGCGGACCGGGGCCGGCGGGGGCGGCGCAGGCGGACCGGGGGTGGCGCGGCCGCCGGCCGCCGGACGGGTGCCGGCCGGCCCGGGCGGCGGGCGGACGGTGCGGGTGGGCCGCCGGGTGCCCGGGCCGGTCACCGGGTGGCACCGGGGCCGCGGAGGCGGAGTGCGGGGCGGAGCGCGGGACGGGCCGCGGGTCGCTGTGCGGGGCGGCGGGGATCGGGCAGGCGGTCACGGGGCCCTCCCTGGGCGGCTGGTGCGGGTGCGGACGGGTCCTTGGTAGCCCGGTCCCGAGCGGAGCGGCAAGCGGGTTCGGCCGGTCCGGCGGGCCGGCCCCGGGTCTCACCTATCCGGGTGAAACGACCAGTGCGGCAAGGGCCGTCCGGCCCGTCCGGAGGGTGCCCGGTTGACGTGCGGGGGCCGGTGGGAGGGCCCGAAAGGGGACGGTCCGGCCCGGCGACACGCGGAGCGCGGTTCCCGGGCGCGACGTTGCGCCGTCGGGCCGTCGGCGCGCAGGATCGGATCCGGACCGGGAACCGCGCAGGACGGGCGACGACAGCGCCCCGACCAGGACAGGCGGCCGTCATGACGACACGGGTGGCGCAGACACGGACATCGGCGGCTCCGCCCGCCGAGGGCCGGCCCCGGCGCGGCCTGGTGCTGGGCGGCGGCGGCATGCTGGGCGCGGCGTGGACGGTCGGCGCGCTCTGCGCGGTCGAGGAGGCGGTCGGCTGGCGGCCGGGCGGTGCCGAGGTGGTGCTCGGGACCTCGGCCGGCGCGATCCTCGCCGCGATGCTGGCCGGCGGGGTCCGCACCGACCAGCTCCGTGACCACCAGCGCGGTCTGCCGATCACGACCGGGCCGCTGGCCGGGGTGGCCTTCGACTACGAGACGGCGGTCGGCGGCGCCCTGCCGCCGCGGCCGCGGGCCGGCATCGGTTCGCCGGGCCTGCTGCGGGACGCCGTCCGTCACCCGCGCGAGTACCCGCTGCTGACCATGGTGTCGGCGATGGCGCCGCACGGTCGCGGCTCGCTGGAGCCCGTCGGCGCGCTGGTGCGCGGCCTGCTGGGCCCCGGCGGCTGGCCGGACGGCTCGCCGCTGCGGGTGGCCGCGGTGGACTACCGCGGCGGTCGCCGGGTGGTCTTCGGCGATCCGGGCGCGCCGTCCGCCGCCGTCGCCGAGGCGGTGATGGCCTCCTGCGCGATCCCCGGCTGGTTCGCCCCGGTCCGGGTGAACGGCTCGGCGTACGTGGACGGCGGGTGCTGGTCGGCCACCAACGCCGACCTGATGCTGGGCCGGGGCCTGGACGAGGTCTACGTGCTCGCTCCGATGGCCCTGCGCCTGCACCCGCGCGGGCGCGCCGAGCCCGCGCGCGGCACGGTGGCCGCGCTGCGCGAGTGGCGCGCCCGGGACCGTCCGCGCGGGGTGCTCGCCCAGCTGGTCGGCCGCTACCGCCGCGCGGTGACCCGCCAGCTGCTGCGGGAGACCCGGCTGTTGCGGGCGAGCGGAGTCCGGGTGAACCTGCTCGCGCCGACCCTGGCGGACCTCGCGGTGATGGGGCCGAACATGATGGACCCGGCCCGCCGCGGCGCCGTGCTGGAGAGCGCGCTGCGCACCAGCCGGGCGGCCCTGGACGGCGTGCGCTGAGCCGCCCGGCGCGCGGGCGGGGCGTACGGGCCGGGGTACGGGGGCCTGGGTGTGCGGGCCCGCTCCGCGCGCACCCGGGCCGGCTCCGCGCACCCGGCCCCCAGGCCCGCGCCGCCGGCCGGCCGCGGGCGCGCCGAGGGCTCCCCGGCCCCGGGGCGCGGACGGGAGTGAGCGCGTGATCACGGATGGGGCCCCGGCGCTTATTCTTGGGGCGCTGGAAGCTGTGCCGCTGGACGAACCGGAGAGTGCCACCGATGCGCGTGTACGTGCCCACCACCCTGACCGGCCTGGCGGCGGCGCACCCGGGCGGCGCCCTGGAGCAGTCCGCGGCGTACGCCGTGACGCCCGCGCTGCGCGAGTGGTACGTCAGCGACGACCTGGAGGAACTGGAGTACGCGGCGCTGAACCGGGCCGCGCAGTCCTCGCTGCGGCTGCTGGCCGCCGACCCGGACGCACCGCGCCGCCGGGTGGTGGTGGCGCTGGACGTCGCCGACTCGGCGGTGCGGCCGTTCCCCGGTGACGAGTACCAGGACCAGGCCTCGCTCGGCCGGGTGGTGCTGGCCGGGCCGGTCCGGCTGGCGAAGGCGGCGGCGGTGCACGCGGACGTCGCCGACCCGGACGTGGTCGCGGACGTCGAGGCGGCGGTCGCGGCCGTCGGGGCGGCCGACGAGGGCGATCAGGACGCCCAGTTCACCGTGGACGGCGCCGAGGACCACGACCTGCTCTGGTTCGCCACCCAGGAGATCGCCGCCCTGCTGGCCTGAGCGGGGCCGTCCCGGGCTCGTCCCGGGGGTCCCCGCCGGCCGGGCCGGGAACCCGTCCTACCGGGTTGTCGGTGGCCGGGGTTACCGTTCCCTGCGTGCGCACTCATATCGTCTGGGACTGGAACGGCACGCTCTTCCACGACATGGAGGCGGTGCTCGGCGCGAGCAACGCCGCGTTCGCGACCGTCGGCATCGAGCCGATGACCATGCAGGAGTACCGCGAGCAGTACGAGATCCCGATACCCCGCTTCTACCAGCGGCTGCTCGGCCGGATGCCCTCCGAGGCCGAGTGGCTGCGGCTCGACGACGCCTTCCACGACCGCTACCTGGAGCTGAGCACGGCCTGCGGGCTGACCGACGGCGTGCTGGAGCTGCTGAGCGCCTGGCGGGAGGCCGGGCACAGCCAGTCGCTGCTGTCGATGTACGAGCACCGGAAGCTGCTGCCGGTGGTGGACGCCTTCGGCCTGACCGGCCAGTTCCTCCGGGTGGACGGCCGCAGCGGCCCGTCCGGCGGCCAGAAGGCGGAGCACCTGACCCGGCACCTGGCCGCGCTCGGCGAGTACGTGGACCCGGCCCGGACGGTGCTGATCGGCGACGCCGCGGACGACGCGCTGGCGGCGCTGAGCGCGGGCGCGCACGCGGTGCTGTACACCGGCGGCTCGCACACCCGGGCGAAGCTGGAGCCGGTCGGCGTCCCGGTGGTGGACAGCCTGGCGGAGGCCGTCGAGCTGGCCGGGAGCATCGCGGGCTGAGCCGCCGGGCCACCGGCGCCCGGAGAAGGCCACCGGCGCCCGGAGGGGGGCCGGTGGCCTTCGGCGTGGTGCGAACCACGTCCCCCGGTGGCGTGTCCGAGCGGGCGAATCGGCCCGCCGCTCGTCAGTCTGGATTGACGCCAGGCCACCAGTACGACGAGCGGAGCCGCCATGCCCATCGACGCAGTCACCCAGGTCCCGACCCCGGGCAACGAGCCGGTGCACGGCTACGCGCCCGGCAGCCCGGAGCGGGCCCGGCTGCTCCGCCGACTGGACGAGCTGGCGGCCGAGCAGATCCCGCTGCCGATGACCATCGCCGGTGAGCAGCGGTTCGGCGGCGGCGAACGGATCGAGGTCGTCCAGCCGCACCACCACGCGGCCAAGCTCGGGGTGCTCGGCAACGCCACCCGCGAGGACGCCCGGGCCGCGGTGGACGCGGCGCTGGCGGCCGGGCGCCAGTGGCGCGGGCTCTCCTTCGACGACCGGGCGGCGGTCTTCCTGCGCGCCGCCGACCTGCTGGCCGGGCCCTGGCGGGAGACGCTCAACGCGGCCACCATGCTGGGCCAGTCCAAGACGGCCCAGCAGGCCGAGATCGACTCCGCCTGTGAGCTGATCGACTTCTGGCGGTTCAACGTGCGCTTCGCCCGCGAGATCCTGGCGGACCAGCCGATCTCCTCGCCCGGGGTGTGGAACCGCACCGACCACCGCCCGCTGGAGGGCTTCGTCTACGCGATCACCCCGTTCAACTTCACCGCCATCGCCGGCAACCTGCCGACCGCGCCCGCGCTGATGGGCAACACCGTGGTCTGGAAGCCGGCGCCGACCCAGACCCTCGCCGCGCACTACCTGATGCGCCTGCTGGAGGCCGCCGGGCTGCCGCCCGGGGTGATCAACATGGTGACCGGCGACGGGCAGCAGCTCTCCCAGGTGGCGCTCACCGACCCCGCCCTCGCCGGGCTGCACTTCACCGGCTCCACCGCCACCTTCCAGTCGCTCTGGCAGACCGTCGGTGCCAACATCGGCGGCTACCGGACGTACCCGCGGATCGTCGGCGAGACCGGCGGCAAGGACTTCCTGCTCGCCCACCGCTCGGCCGACCCGGAGATCCTGCGGACCGCCCTGGTCCGCGGCGCCTTCGAGTACCAGGGGCAGAAGTGCTCGGCGCTCTCCCGCGCCTACCTGCCGCGCAGCCTCTGGCAGGCGATCAAGGACGAGTTCCTGGCCGAGGTGGACGCGCTGGCCGTCGGCGACGTCACCGACCTCTCCAACTTCATGGGCGCGCTGATCGACCGGCGGGCCTTCGAGAAGAACCGCGACGCGATCGAGCGGGCCAAGAGCGATCCGACCGTGGAGCTGGCGGCCGGCGGCCAGTACGACGACGCGATCGGCTGGTTCGTCCGCCCGACCGTGCTGGTCTCCTCCGACCACCGGGGCGAGATCTTCCGCACCGAGTACTTCGGCCCGATCCTGGCCGTCCACGTCTACGAGGACTCCCGCTGGGAGGACGTGCTGCGCCGGGTCGACTCGGGCGCGCCGTACGGTCTCACCGGCGCGGTGATCGCCCAGGACCGCTACGCCATCGCGCAGGCGGTGGAGGAGCTGCGCTTCTCGGCGGGCAACTTCTACATCAACGACAAGCCGACCGGCGCGGTGGTCGGGCAGCAGCCGTTCGGCGGCGGCCGGGCCTCGGGCACCAACGACAAGGCCGGTGCCGCGCAGAACCTGCTGCGGTGGACCTCGGCCCGGTCGATCAAGGAGACCTTCGTCCCGGCGACCACGTATGTTCACCCGCATATGGGCTGATGGCGAACATGACGGGCCGGTTTGGACATGGTGTCCAGGACGGAGGGATCTTCCTGCAGGATTGCGCCTCCCTGTCCCCTGACACCTTCGAATCCTCCCGTTAGGCTGGCTGGCGTCGTCGGGTGGCTGCAGGCCGAACGTCTCGTCCTACCCGCTGCGGAGGTATTTCATGCGCGCCATGGAGACCTTTCAGCCGGTTGGTGCGGCAGGATTGCGGTGGACCCGGCGGTGATCCCACACACCACCGAGTCACGCAACGGCGCGCGACAGGAGCCAAGAAGTCATGCAGACCAAGCTGGACGCAGCCAAGGCCGAACTGCTCACGAAGGCAGCAGCAGCCGCTGAGAACAGCCAGGTGGGGGGAGCGGCGCCGGGGGAGGGTCTGAGCAACGGCGCTCTGACCGCGTACCTGCACCACTACTACCTCCACACCGCGCCCGAGGACCTGATCGACCGCGACCCGGTCGACGTGTACGGCGCGGCCGCCTCCCACTACCGTCTCGGCCTCAAGCGCCCGCAGGGCACCGCCGAGGTCCGCGTGCACACTCCGTCGGTGGAGGAGAACGGCTGGTCCTGCGGCCACACCGTGGTCGAGGTCGTCACGGACGACATGCCCTTCCTGGTCGACTCGGTCACCAACGAGCTGTCCCGCCAGGACCGCGCGATCCACATCGTGATCCACCCCCAGCTGGTCGTCCGCCGTGACATCACCGGCAGGCTGCTGGAGATCCTGGACATCGACGCCTGCGCCCGCAGCCAGGCCGCCGGCGCCGAGTGGCCCGCCGACGCCGTCGTCGAGTCGTGGATGCACATCGAGATCGACCGCGAGACCGACCGCGAGGACCTCCGCTCGATCGAGACCGATCTGCGCCGGGTCCTGGGCGATGTCCGCGAGGTCGTCGAGGACTGGACGAAGATGCGCGAATCCGCGCTGCGTCTGGCCGACGAGCTCGCCGAGGAGCCCCCGGCCCACCTGCCCGAGCAGGAGGTCGGCGAGGCCTGGGAGCTGATGCGCTGGCTCGCCGACGACAAGTTCACCTTCCTCGGCTACCGCGAGTACGACCTGGTGGAGCACGAGGGCGAGGAGGTCCTCAAGGCCGTCGCCGGCACCGGCCTGGGCATCCTGCGCTCCGACCCGCTCGGCCACGACGACGACCACCACCCGGTCAGCGAGGCCTTCGGCCGGCTCTCCGCGCCGGTGCGCGCCAAGGCCCACGAGAAGAAGCTGCTCGTCCTCACCAAGGCCAACAGCCGCTCGACCGTGCACCGCCCGGCCTACCTCGACTACGTCGGCGTGAAGAAGTTCGACGCCAACGGCGAGGTCATCGGCGAGCGCCGCTTCCTCGGCCTCTTCTCGGCCGCCGCGTACACCGAGTCGGTCAGCCGCATCCCGGTGGTCCGCCGCAAGGTCCAGGACGTCATCCTCAGCTCCGGCTTCTCCACCGAGAGCCACGACGGCCGTGACCTGCTGCAGATCCTGGAGACCTTCCCCCGGGACGAGATCTTCCAGACCCCGGCCGAGGAACTGCTCCAGATCGCCACCAGCGTGCTCTACCTCCAGGAGCGCCGCCGACTGCGGCTGTTCCTGCGCCAGGACGAGTACGGGCGTTACTTCTCCGCGCTGGTCTACCTGCCGCGCGACCGCTACACCACCCGCATCCGGCTGCGCCTGATGGACATCCTGATGCAGGAGCTCAACGGCGCCTCGATCGACTACACGGTCTGGTCGACGGAGTCCGTGCTGACCCGTCTGCACTTCGTCGTCCGGGTCACCCCCGGCAGCGAACTGCCGCACCTGACCGACGCCGAGATCGAGCGGATCGAGGGCAAGCTCGCCGAGGCCGCCCGGTTCTGGATGGACGGCTTCAACGACCAGCTGCACCTGGAGCTGGGCGAGGAGCGGGCCGCCGAGCTCTCCCGCAAGTACGCCAACGCCTTCCCCGACGGCTACCGCGCCGACTTCACCGCGCGCACCGCCGTCGCCGACCTCAAGCAGATCGAGGCCCTGCACGGCGACGGCGACTTCCGCCTCAACCTGTACCAGCCGGTCGGCGCGGGTGACGACGAGCGCCGGTTCAAGATCTACCGGGTCGGCGGCCCGATCTCGCTCACCGAGGTCCTGCCCGTCCTGCAGCGGCTGGGCGTCGAGGTGCTGGACGAGCACCCGTACGCGCTGACCCGCTCGGACCACACCACCGCCTGGGTCTACGACTTCGGCCTGCGGCTGCGCGAGGCAGTCGAGCTGACCGACGAGGCCCGCGACCGCTTCCAGGAGACCTTCGCCGCCACCTGGACCGGCAAGGCCGAGAACGACGGCTTCAACGAGCTGGTGCTGACCGCCGGGCTGACCTGGCGCCAGGCGACGATGCTGCGCGCGTACGCCAAGTACCTGCGCCAGGCGGGCTCCACGTTCTCCCAGGACTACATGGAGGACGCGCTCCGCAACAACACCCACACCACCCGGCTGCTGGTCAACCTCTTCGAGGCCCGGCTGAGCCCCAGCCACCAGCTCGGTGCGGCGGAGCTGACCGAGGGCATCCTGGAGGAGCTGTCCGGCGCGCTGGACGAGGTCGCCTCGCTGGACGAGGACCGCATCCTGCGCTCCTTCCTGCACCTGATCAAGGCCACCCTGCGCACCAACTTCTTCCAGCACAGCGGCGAAGCGGGCGTGTGGCACTCCTACGTGTCGATGAAGTTCGACCCGCAGGCCATCCCGGACCTGCCGGCCCCGCGCCCCGCGTTCGAGATCTGGGTGTACTCGCCGCAGGTCGAGGGCGTGCACCTGCGCTTCGGCAAGGTCGCCCGCGGTGGTCTGCGCTGGTCCGACCGGCGTGAGGACTTCCGTACCGAGATCCTCGGCCTGGTCAAGGCGCAGATGGTGAAGAACACCGTCATCGTGCCGGTCGGCGCCAAGGGCGGCTTCGTCGCCAAGCAGCTGCCGGACCCGTCGGTGGACCGCGATGCCTGGCTGGCCGAGGGCATCTCGTCCTACAAGACCTTCATCTCGGCACTGCTGGACATCACCGACAACCTCAAGGGCGGCGAGGTCGTCCACCCGGCCGACGTGGTCCGCCACGACGAGGACGACACCTACCTGGTCGTCGCCGCGGACAAGGGCACCGCGACCTTCTCGGACATCGCCAACGGCGTCGCCGAGTCGTACGGCTTCTGGCTGGGCGACGCGTTCGCCTCCGGCGGTTCGGCCGGCTACGACCACAAGGGCATGGGCATCACCGCCCGCGGCGCCTGGGAGTCGGTCAAGCGCAACTTCCGCGAGCTCGGCCACGACACCCAGTCCGAGGACTTCACCGTCGTCGGCATCGGCGACATGTCCGGTGACGTCTTCGGCAACGGCATGCTGCTCAGCGAGCACATCCGCCTGGTCGCCGCCTTCGACCACCGGCACATCTTCCTCGACCCCAACCCGGACGCGGCCGTCTCGTACGCCGAGCGCCGCCGCCTCTTCGAGCTGCCGCGCAGCTCCTGGGACGACTACGACAAGTCGCTGATCTCGACCGGCGGCGGGGTCTTCCCGCGCAGTGCCAAGTCGATCCAGCTGACCTCGCAGGCGCGGGCCGCGCTCGGCATCGAGGAGAGCCGGCTCACCCCGGCCGAACTGATGAAGCGCATCCTCCAGGCGCCGGTCGACCTGTTCTGGAACGGCGGCATCGGCACCTACGTCAAGGCCTCGACCGAGACCAACGCCGAGGTCGGCGACAAGGCCAACGACGCCATCCGGGTCAACGGCGAGCAGCTGCGGGTCCGGGTCGTCGGCGAGGGCGGCAACCTCGGCTGCACCCAGCTCGGCCGCATCGAGTACGCGGCGTCCGGCGGCCTCCAGGGCGCCGGCGGCTGGATCAACACCGACGCCATCGACAACTCGGCCGGTGTGGACACCTCGGACCACGAGGTCAACATCAAGATCCTGCTCAACCAGGTCGTCGCCGACGGCGACATGACGGTCAAGCAGCGCAACCAGCTGCTCGCCGAGATGACCGACGAGGTCGGCCACCTGGTGCTGCGCAACAACTACGCGCAGAACGTGGTGCTGGCCAACGCGGCGGCCCAGGCGACCAGCATGGTCAACGTCCACTCCCGGATGATCAACCGCCTGGAGCGCGACGGCCGGCTCGACCGGGGGCTGGAGTTCCTGCCCACCGAGCGGCAGATCCGCGAGCGCCAGCAGAGCGGCCGCGGTCTCTCGCAGCCCGAGCTGTCGGTGCTGCTGGCCTACACCAAGATCACCCTGGCCGACGAGCTGCTCGCCACCGAGCTGCCCGACGACCCGTTCTTCCGCACCGCGCTGCACGAGTACTTCCCGAGCGCGCTGCGGGCGCGGTTCGCCGAGGCGATCGACAACCACGCGCTGCGCCGCGAGATCATCACCACGCTGATCGTCAACGACACGATCAACCGCGGCGGCTGCACCTTCGCCTTCCGGCTGAAGGAGGAGACCGGCGCCACGTACGAGGAGATCGCCCGGACGCACACCGCCGCGCGGGCCGTCTTCGGCCTGGAGGAGATCTGGTCCGAGATCGAGGACCTGGACAACCAGGTCCCCGCCGGTGCCCAGACCAGAATGCGGCTGCATTCGCGCCGGCTCGTCGAGCGCGCCACCCGGTGGATGCTCAACAACCGCCGCCAGCCGCTGGACATCGCCGGCACCATCGAGTTCTTCCACGACCGGGTCAACCAGGTCTGGGGCTCGCTGCCCAAGCCGCTGCGCGGCGAGGACCTGGTCTGGTTCGAGTCGGTCTACGGCGAGCTCGTCGCGGCCGGCGTGCCGGAGGACCTGGCCGGCCGGGTCGCGGGCCTGTCCTCGACCTTCCCGACCCTGGACATCACCGAGGTCGCGGACCGGTCCGGCAAGGACGTCGCCGAGGTCGCCGAGCTCTACTACGACCTCGCCGACCGGCTCCAGATCACCCACCTGCTCGACCGCATCATCGAGCTGCCCCGGACCGACCGCTGGTCGTCGATGGCCCGTGCCGCGATCCGTGAGGACCTCTTCGCGGCCCACGCGGCGCTGACCGCCGACATCCTGGCCTGCGGCCCGGAGGGCGCGACCCCGGAGGAGCGGTACACCGCCTGGGCGGAGCTCAACTCCACCCTGCTGAACCGCGCCAAGAGCACGCTCGACGACATAAGGGGTTCGGACAACTACGAGCTGTCCAGCCTCTCCGTCGCGATGCGCGTCATCCGCACCCTGCTCCGCACGGGTTCGATGCGCTGACGGCCGAGAGCCCGAGTGGCGGGGTCGCGTCTTCGGACGCGGCCCCGCCGCCGTTTTCCCGGGCGGTGCGCGGCATCGGACCCGGGCCGCGCGGGGATCCGGGATCGGAGCGTAGCGAACTGATCACTCTGTGCCCGGATCCGATTGTGGCCCGCGTGTGAGGTGCGGGTGAACGCGGGGTCACAATGTCCGGTACGTCGCAGTCGGAGTGTCGCGCGGTGACAGAGTTTCTCCCCAACTGCCCTGATTGGCAACTGTTCTGACATGCCAGGAGTTGCAGTAAGCTAACTCCGCGATAGGCGTTGCCGCAGGTCTCGTGCCGGAAGAGCTCCACCGACGTGCTGGAACAACAGGTGTCTTTCGGCCGGGCGCAGGCCGCCAGTCCCATTCGCGCAGGGCGGTCCGGACCTGTTCCTGACGCGATGCCACCTGAAGAGAGTTTCATGACGTCATTTGTGCAGGAACCCTTTTTCTGGGTCTCCATCGTGGTGATGCTCGTAGCGGTCGTGATCGCCCTCCAAGCTCGCAGGACGAACCTCTCCCTGCGCAAGCGCAACGTTTCCCTTGAGGAGGCGACCGGCCTGGCGCACCGGCAGCGCGACGATCTCGGCGCGCTGAACGCGCGGCTGCAGAGCCAGCACGCCGCCGTCCTGGCGGAGGTCCGCCGGGACGCCGAGGAGGACACCAAGGCCGTCCTCAAGGCGGCGATGCGGACCCTGCAGGGTCTGGCCGACGAGCAGCAGGTCGTTATCGACAAGGTGCAGCGGAAGTACGGCGACAGCCCGCAGATCCTCGCCGACCTGATGCTGGTCGACCACACGAACAGTCAGTTCGGCCGGCGCGCCCAGGGCATCGCGGTGCTCTGCGGCGGCTGGCTGGGCCGCCGGGAGACCGTCGCCTCGATCTACGACGTGGCCCGCAGCGCCCAGGGCCGGATCCGGCACTTCGACCGGGTGCAGATCCACTCCCGGGTCAGCGTCTCGCTGGCCAGCAAGGTCGTCGAGCCGGTCGCGGTCGTCGTGGCCGAGCTGCTGGCCAACGCCACCAACTACTCCGCCCCGGACACCCCGGTGGAGATCAGCGTCCAGGCCGTCCCGACCGGGGTCTGCCTGATCATCGACGACGCCGGTCTCGGGATGGGGCAGGAGGAGAAGGACCGCGCCGCGGCGCTCCTCAACCCCGGCGCGCCGATCAGCCTCACCGGCCTGGGCAACCCCCCGAAGTTCGGCTTCGCCGTCTCCGGCATGCTGGCCGCCCGCTACGGCTTCCGGGTGTCCGTCGACTCGGTCTCCCCCTACGGCGGTGTGCGGGCCGTGGTGCTGCTGCCGGCCGAGCTGCTCAGCAGCGAGGTCGCGCCCCCGGTGGCCGCCGAGCACGCCGAGTACGCCGAGTACAACGGCGGGTACCAGGGCGAGCCGCAGGCCGCCCACCAGGGCGGCTACCAGAGCGAGCCGCTGGTGGAGCAGACCCTGCAGGTCCGGGCGCCGGCCCCCGCGCAGCGGCTCGCGTCGCTGCCCGAGCCCGCCCCGGCCCTCCTCGCCCCGGTCGCCGCGCAGGCGGAGCCGGAGATGACGGCGGACGGACGGCTGCCCCGGCGCCGGCGCCAGCGCACCGTCTCGGTGGTCCCGCACCCGCAGGACTCCGGCCGCGTCGACGAGCCGGTGCCGACCACCGGCGGCCAGGAGACGGCGTCCCGCCTCGGCGCGTTCCAGCGCGGGACGCTGTCCGGGCGCAACACCATGACCACGGAAGGAACCGAGATCCAGTGAGCCCTGATCTGTCCTGGGTGCTCAACGATGTACTTCAGGTGCGCGGTGCCCGGCATGCCATCCTCGTCTCCGCCGACGGCCTGCTGCTCGAACGCTCCAGCGAGATCGGCCGTGACGAGGCGGAGACCAACGCCGCCGCGATGAGTTCGATGCAGTCGCTGAGCCGGGCCGTCGCGCCGTTCGTCGGAGGCGGCGGCGGGACGTGGCGCCAGACGCTCCTGGAGTACGACCACGGCTGGATCTTCCTGATCGCGGCCGGCAGCGGAGCCTACCTCGCGGCCTCCACCGCCTCCGACGTCGACATGGAGGCCATGTCCTTCCGGATGCAGCAGCAGGTGGGCGCGCTCGGACGGGCGATGACAGCGGCGCCGCGCCAGAGTTCACACAGCGGCTCATGACCGTTCCCGGCGAGGAGCAGCGGGTTGCCAGCGGCTTCATCCGCTCCTATGTCATCACCGGCGGCCGCGAGCTGCCGAGCGCGGACGACCTGTCCCTGATCACCCTGGTCACCGTCGCTCCCGGGCAGGGTCTCCCGGTCCGTCCGAGCCCGGAGACCCTGGCGATCTGGGAACTGTGCTCCGGCGGCTACCTCTCGGTGGCCGAGGTCTCCGCCCGCCTGGAGCTGCCGGTGGGGGTGGTGAGGCTGCTGCTGACGGACCTGATCCGCGAGGGGCGGCTGCTGCGCCGGGCGGCCCCGCCGCCCGCCCAGGCCCCGGATCCGAGACTCCTAGAGAAGGTATTGCATGGACTTCAACGCCGGTTCGCCTGAGGACATCTACGTCCCGGGCGGGGTGACGACCGCCGTCAAGATCCTGGTCGTGGGGCACTTCGCGGTCGGCAAGACCACGCTCATCGGCGCCCTGTCGGAGATCGCCCCGCTCAGCACCGAGGAGAAGATGACGCAGGCGTCCACCGGCGTCGACGACCTCCGGGGCGTACCGGACAAGAAGACCACCACCGTCGCGCTGGACTTCGGCCGGCTGACGCTCGGCGACGACCTGGTGCTGTACCTGTTCGGCACGCCGGGCCAGCAGCGGTTCATGCAGCTCTGGGAGGACATGGCGAAGGGGGCGCTGGGAGCGCTGCTGCTGGCCGACCCGACCCGGCTCTCGGACACGTTCCCCGTCATCGACCTGATCGAGCAGTACGGCCTGGAGTACGCCGTGGCGGTCAACAGCTTCGACCGGCAGAGCGACTACACCGAGGACGAACTGCGCGAGGCGCTCGACCTGCTCCCGCACACCCCGGTGGTGTTCTGCGACGCGCGTGACCAGCGGTCGTCGGCCGACGCCCTGCTGACCCTCGTCCGGCACCTGCTCGAACGCGCCTCCTGACCCCCCTTTCCCGTCACCGCCTCCCGGGGCCGCACCCGCCCGGGGCCACTTCCGAGGAACCACCCATGGAATCTCCGCAGCGACCCGCCCCGCAGTCGCCTCCTCCGGGCTGCCCGATGCACGGCGGCTCGACCCCGCTGTACGGGGAGTTGTTCTCCTCCGACCCCGAGGCGGTCTACGACGTCCTGCGTGCGCACGGTCCCGTCGCCCCCGTGGAGTTGTCCCCGGGGGTGGAGGCGACCCTGGTCACCTCGCACGAGGTCGCCCTGCGGGTGCTGCAGAACCCGGGGCTGTTCGCCCGGGACTCCCGGCGGTGGTCGGCGCTGAAGGAGGGGCGGGTGCCGATGGACAGCCCCGTCCTCCCGATGATGTTCTACCGGCCCAACTGCCTCTTCACCGACGGCACCGAGCACCTGCGCCTGCGCAAGGCCGTCACCGAGAGCCTGGAGCGGCTCAACGACAACCGGCTCAACCGGCACGTCGAGCGGATCGCCGGTTACCTGATCGACCAGTTCAGCCCGCTGGGCCGGGCCGACCTGCTCAACGACTACGCCAAGCTGCTGCCGCTGCTGCTGTTCAACCAGCTCTTCGGCTGCCCGGCCGACATCGGTGACCGGCTGACCCGGAGCATGTCCGCGCTCTTCGACGGCCTGGACGTGCTGCGGGCCAACGAGGAGCTGAACGCCTGCCTGATGGACCTGGTGGCGCTGAAGCGCCGTCAGCCGGGCGACGACATCACCTCGTGGCTCGTCCAGCACCCGGCCGGGCTGCGCGACGAGGAGCTCAAGGACCAGCTGGTCATGCTGATGGGCGCCGGGGTCGAGCCCGAGCGCAATCTGATAGGCAACGCGCTGCTCCTGCTGCTGTCCGGCGACGGCGGCCCCGGGATGCGCATCGAGGACGCCCTCGACGACGTGCTGTGGAACAACCCGCCGATCGCCAACTACGCGACGCACTTCCCGATGCAGGACGTCGAGGTGGGCGGGGTCCGGATGCCCGCGGACAGCCCGGTGGTGATCAGCTTCGCCGCCGCCAACAGCGACCCCACGCTGACCGACGCCCGGCTGACCCTCAGCAAGGGCGCCCACCTGGCCTGGGGGGCGGGCCCGCACGCGTGCCCGGCCAAGTCCCCGGCCCAGCTGATCGCGCTGACCGCGATCGAGTGCCTGCTCAACGCGCTGCCGGACGTCACGCTCGCGGCGCCCGCGGAGAGCCTGGACTGGCGGCCGGGCCCCTTCCAGCGCGGACTGGTCTCGCTGCCGGTGCGGTTCAGCCCGGCACCCGTCCGTCCCCCGGTGCCCGGCACGGGCTCCGGCCCGGGCGGCCCGCCCGCCGCGGCGGCCGCCAACGGGACGCCGCACCCGCCGGCCGCCGGCGCGTCCGCGCCGGGCGTGGGCCGGGCCCCGGTCAAGCAGAAGGGGTGGTGGAGCTCCTTCCTGGACGTCTTCCGGCTCTGACCGGGGGCGGCGTCGGAGTCCGTACGGTCGCTCAGCGGTGAACGGAGTCCGGCGACTTCGGGCATGTGACGGGGGCAACTCCGATTGACGCTTGAGCGTGCTCCCGGTGGGTAGGTCGCCGCCGTACTGCCCGCCAGCGCAAGGAGCCCCGCGTGACCGCCATGATGGAAGCCCGCCCCGGGAACCCGGAGCGCCGTGCTGGAACCGTCGACCGCCGCGTCGCCGTGCCGCTTCTGCGGCGGCTGCGGTCGGCGGAGGGGCTGGCCGATCCGTTCCCGGTCTACGACGAGCTGCGGGCCATGGGCGATCTCGTCCCGGCTCCGTGGGGCGGGTACCTGGTCACCGGTTACGACGCGTGCGACCAGGTCCTGCGGGGCCGGAACTGGCTCGTCCCCGACTTCGCCTGGCAGGACCGGCAGGCCGACACCGAGCGCTGGCAGGCCGTCGCCACCCAGGAGATGAGCCGGACCCTCCACCGGCTCAACGCACCGGTGCACACCCGGCAGCGGCACAGCCTCGGGAACCTCTTCGGCCGCCACACGCTCCAGGCCATGGAGCCGGAGATCGAGGCCGACGTCACCGGGCTGCTCGACCGGTTGGCCGAGCGAATACGCGTCGACGGTGAGGCGGACCTGGCCACGCTGGTCGGCGACCAGCTGCCGATCAACACCGTCGGGCGCTGGCTGGACATCCCGCCGGAGGACTTCGCGCACATCCTGGAGATCACCCACAACCAGGTGCACGCCCAGGAACTCCTGCCCACCAAGAGCCAGTTGGCGATTTCCGAGGCTGCCACCCTGGACCTGCGGCGGTACTTCACCGACCTCGTCCGGAAGCGTCGCGCCAATCCGGGCGACGACGTGGTCTCCGGCTGGATCCGCACCTGGGACGCGCTGGAGTCGGACCGGGAGGCCACCGACCGGACCGTCTACGAGCTCACCATGTTCGTCACCATCGCCTCCCTGGAGGCCACCGCGGCGTCGCTCTCCCTGATGGTGTGGTCACTGCTGCGGTCCCCCGGTACCTGGGAATGGCTGCGGGACCGGCCGGAGCACCTCGACGACGCGGTCGAGGAGGCGCTGCGCTACGACCCGCCGATCCGCCTCAACAGCCGGGTCGCGGGGGAGGACACGGAGCTGGCCGGGGTGTTCGTCCCCAAGGACACCATGGTGCATGTCATGTACGGGGCAGCCAATCGCGATCCGCGCCGCAACCCGGCCCCGCACACCTTCGACGTCCTCCGCAAGGGCTCCCACATCGCCTTCGGCGGGGGTGCCCACTACTGCCTCGGCGCGGCCCTGGCCAGGCTGGAGGCGCGCATCCTGCTGGGCCAGCTGCTGCGGCGCTTCCCGGACCTGCGGGTGGTGGGTCAGCCCGAGTTCGCACCCCGGATGGTCTTCCACCGGGTGATGTCCTTGAGAGTGGCGGCATGAACGTTTCCTCCGAGGCGGTCCCGTACCCCCCGTACGCGCAGCACCCCCCGTACCCCCCGCAGCCTCCGGTGCCGCCCGGACCGGGCGGGGCGGCCGAGCCCGCCCACGACCGTGCCGGGTACGGGGCCAGGCCCCCGGAGGCCGCCGCCGCCCACCCCCCGGTGACGGCCCGCGCCGTCCGGGTCGAGCGCCGGGACGCGGTGCTGTCGATCGAGCTGGACAGCCCCGCGACCGGAAACGCCGTCACCGCGGCCATGCTGGAGGAGCTCCTCGCCGTCCTCGCCGTCCCGGACCCCGCCGTCCGCGCGGTCGTGCTGTCCGGCGCCGGCGCGGACTTCTGCCTCGGCGGCGACCGCGACGAGTTCGCCGACTCCCTCGGGGTGGACCCCACCGGCGGTGGCATCCGGCACTCCGGCACCCTGGCCCGCCGGGTCTGCGAGGCCCTCACCAACAACCCCGCCGTCACCGTCGCCCGGGTGCAGGGCCGCGCGATCGGCGCCGGCTTCGCCCTGGCCCTCGCCTGTGACCTGCGGGTCGGTGCCGACAGCGCGAGCTTCCGGCTGCCCGAACTCACCCTCGGCCTGCCCGTCGCCTGGGGCGGCCTGCTGCCCCGGCTGCTCCACGAGGTCGGCGCGGCCCGTGCCCGCGAGATCATCCTCACCGGCCGCCCGGTGGGCGCCGCGGAGGCGTACACCCTCTCCATCCTCCAGCGGGTCGTCCCCGAGCAGGACCTGGACCAGGCCGTGGCCGAGTGGGTCAGGCCCGTCACGCGCCGCCCCGAGGCCGCTCTGCGGGTCACCAAGACCCTGCTCAACTCCCACGCGGCGGCGACCAGGCTGGCCGACACCTCGGTCCTGGACGCCGAGCTGATGGCCTCCGTCCTGGCCGCCGCCCACTACGCCCGGGGGGCCGGCGCTCCGCCGTCCGGCTGAGCCGGCGCCCCGCCCCGACGGGGGGTGGGCCCGCGTCCCCCGACGCGGGCCCACGGCCCGGAAGGCCGGACCGCCCCCGCGCGGGCCCGGTGCGGAGCACCGCCGGAGCTTCGGTACGGTGTCCTGCGACGAGGGGGAAGATCATCATGAGCACGACGCGCATCAGGCGCACGGCGGCCACCGCCCTGACCGCGGCGCTGGTCGTCTCGGCGGCGGCCTGCGCCTCCCACCGGAAGAGCGAGGCCGCCCCGACCGCCCGGGCCGCGACGGCCGCGAAGCCGGCCGCGAACCCGGCCCCGGGGCGGCTCGGGGCCGGCGGCTACCGGGGGCTCAGGCCCGGAATGGCCAGGGACGCGGCGCTGGCCGTCGGCGTCCTGGAGGCGGCCCCGGTGTCGCTGCTCAACGGGTGCGTCGACTTCGTCTACAAGGGCGGCCCGGCGCCGGACCCGGCCAGGATGACCGCCGAGGCGGCCGCCCAGGCCAGGTACGACGAGCTGGACGTCAAGGCGCAGGCCGGCCGGAGCAAGCCCGGCGCGGTGCGGAGCCTGCCGCCGCACCCCTCGCTGACGGACCTCAAGCTGCACTCCCAGTTCCAGCTGGCCGAGACCGAGCGGATGAAGGCCTACCAGGGGACGTTCGACCAGCTGGCCAAGGCCGCGGACGCGTTGAAGGCGGCCCGGGCGGCCCGCGACGCCGCGTTCCGGACCACCGGCCGGGTCGGCTTCGGCCCGGACGGTCTGCGGGAGCTGGTGGTCCCGGCGGGCACCCGGACCGCCGAGGGCATCGGGGCCGGCTCGACGGTCGAGGCGCTCCGGGAGGCCTACGGCGACAAGGGGTTGGGGCAGGCCGGGAACGGCACGTTCGAGCTGCCGGCCGAGGGCGACCTGGGCGCGCGCGGTTGGCGGTACGAGTTCACCGTGGACGGCGGCGAGGTCAGCGGTCTGGCCCTGGCCAACCGCGGCATGCGCTGTTCCTGAGCACTTCACCGGCAGAAGGGAACCCGGCGTCCGCCGCGGACAGGTGGGGGCGTGGAGTTGTCACTGCGGGGCCGGTTGCGGGACGGGGACCAATGGGCGTTCGGGGAGGTGTTCGATGACGCGGCGGAGGACCTCTACCGTTACGCGCTGCGGGTCTCGGGGGACCGGGCGGTGGCCGAGGACGTCGTCCAGCTGACCTTCCTGGAGGCCTGGCGGTTGCGGGCGACACTGAGGGAGGGCGACGAGCCGGTCCGGCCCTGGCTGTTCGGGATCGCCGCCAACCTGTTGCGCAACACCAGCCGGGCGGCCCGCCGGCACCGGGCCGCGATGGCCCGGCTGCCCGCCCGGGAGACCGTCCCGGACTTCGCCGACGAACTGGTCGGCCGGCTCGACGACGCCGCGCAGCTGGCCGCCGCCCACCGGGCGCTGGCCCGGCTGAGGAAGCCGGAGCGCGAGGTGTTCACCCTCTGCGTCTGGGCGGGCCTGGACTACGCGAGCGCGGCGCAGGCCCTGGGGATACCGGTCGGGACGGTGCGGTCGCGACTGTCCCGGGCGCGCACCAGACTGCGGGGGCTGGCGGCCGAGGAGTTGGCCGCCGGCGCGGAACCCGGCGCGGGCGGCGGACAGGTACGGGGTGACCGCACACCCGCGGTCCGGTCGATGCGGGGGACGAACCGATGAACGAGGACGACCGAGCGGAGCTGGACCGGCTGCTGCCGGCGCCGGGGACTCCCGGGCTCTCCGCCGACCGCCACCGGTTGTTGAGGGGGCATCTGATGAGCGAGATCGGCGCGAAGCCGGCCCGGGCACGGCGCAGCAGGTACGGCTGGGTGGCGCTGCCGGCGCTGGCGGGAGGTCTGGCGCTGGCCGTGGTGCTGACCACCGGCGGCGGGGGCGCCCCGGACACCCCGGGCGCGGCGCCGCGGCCCGCGGTGTCGCGGCCGGCGGCCGGGCCGGCCGACGCGGTCCAGCTGCTGGACCGGATCGCCCAGGTCTCGGCGAGCCGGCCGGGCGCGACCGTCCGGGACGACCAGTACGTCTGCGTGCGGAGCGAGTGGAGCGGCGCCCGCTACGACGCGGCGACCGGCCGGACGCAGACGACGCCGACGCACCCGCGCACGGTCTGGCTGTCGGTGGACGGCAGTGCCAACGGGCTGATCGAGGACGCGACCGCGTTCGGCCGGCCGGAGAACCCGCGGGGCCGGATCGCCCTCGTCCCGGCACCCGGTCCGGCGGGGATCGCCCGGCCGACGTACCACTATCTGACGACGCTGCCCACCGATCCTCGGGAGCTCCTGGGGATGGTCTACGCCGAGGGCAACGGCAAGGGCGGGCAGCCCGACCAGGCCGCGTTCAGGGACATCGGCAACCTGATCAGCGAGCAGCTGATCGCACCGGAGACCAGCGCCGCGTTCTACCGGGCGGCGGCGCTGATCCCGGGCGTCACGCTGGTGGACGACGCGGTGGACGCCCTCGGGCGGCACGGGGTCGCGGTGGCCCGGGAGGACGGCACCGTCCGATCGGAGTGGATCTTCGATCGGACCGGCTACGAGTTCCTCGGCGAGCGGGAGGTGCTGCTCCGGGACAGCGACCTCGGACCGAAGGGCATGGTCGTCCAGCACACCGCGGTGCAGCAGCGCGCCGTCGTGGACAAGCCCGGCGAGCTGCCCGCGAACTGACCGCGGACCGGCCGGAAACCGGCCCGGAAACCGGCCCGGGACGCGGCCCGGAAACCGGCCCGGGACACATGCGGCGGCGGGGTGGGCGCGATCGGGGGACG
>NZ_JBHYYB010000086.1:0-38934 GCF_042752535.1 Kitasatospora sp. NPDC059327
CACGGCGCATCGTCAGTGCGGCAAACGCCCGCTCCGAGACTCGCCAGCTCCATACCAACACGGAGTGATCCGCACACGGCCTCTGCGGACACAAGACACACGTTCGCCATGAGGACGTTGGAGAAGCTGGTCAAGGGCTACTACCAGCGCGCTGCCGCGCTGGTCGCGGACACCCACTCCGACGCTGCCCTAGCCCTCTACCTCACCAAGCACGACCCGATGCTGATGCTGCGCGACCTGATGGGCCACGCCAGCGTGACGACGACGGAGATCTACATCGCGCGTTTGGACGTCCAGCGGATCTACGGCGATTTCTACCGCGAGGTCGGCGCGACCAGCGGCCTGCTGTCGGCCGAGGTCGACTCCGAGTTCGAAGAGGAAAGTGATGCCACGTGGTGACCCGCGTCGAGAGCGATCCGCTGCGGATCGAGTTCAGCTTCCCCGACTCCACCCGATGGACAGGCGACCTGAGCCAGTGCCCGAACCCGGTCCTCACCCGTGACCTGGCCCACGGGATGGTGCAGTTGGTCCACCCCCTCGGGGACGTCAAGCGACGTCAGACCGCAGTCATCTACTGCGTCGCCATCCGTCGCATGGTCGCGGCCCTGGACGAGGCCGGGTTCCGGGGCGGGGTAGCTGATCTGCGCAAGAGCCACATGCTGGCCTACTGGATGTCGGCGACCGCCGAGCATGTGGCCAGGAGCAAGATGCTGCTGCAGGGCTGCGGGGACCACGTGGACGCCGAACTGCGGACCTACGCGCAGGGCCGGGCGGTCAAACGGCGCCCGCCCACCAAGCCACTGCAGCCGTACAGCGAGCGCGAGTGGAAGCAACTGGAGTCGGGGCTGCGCGAAGAGGTCCGGGCCTGGATAGCGGTCCACCGCGAGACCGTCGCCATGGCCCGGTTGGGGCCGGACCCCAGCGGCCGGGGCATGAACCGGCAGAACCTCGCTCACCTGCTCCTCGAGCACGGCCCCCTCACCGTCGCCGGGATGGCCGGGCATCTGGGCACCACCGACCACCTCCTCCATGCATCCAAAACCGACCTGCTGCCGCCGCGCAACGCGCTCTATCCCACCGTCCACGAGGTACTCGCGTTCAGGATGCTGTTCGGCGTCTACTCGGGTGTCGTGCCGGACGGCATCCGCGATGTCCAGATGCAGGACGTGACCTGGGCGGGCAGCCGCACCGTACTGATGGCCTACGACAAGCACCGGCGCGGAATCGAGTCGGTGAACCTGGCCGCGCGAGCCGTGCGCCTGCTGGAGGCATGGCTGGAGGTGTCCGGACCGATACGCCGCTATGCCCAGCCTGGGACGGCCGACTCTCTGTGGATCCTCCGCACCTTCCGCGGGGAAGGCCCGAAGGGAACCAGCGAGTTCTTCCCCGTCGTCGCTGCCAGTGACCTGCCCGGCAGCGGCAACAAACCCAGAGCCGGACTGGCGAAGCGGCTGGGCCTGCTCACCGACGGCGGCGAACCCCTGCTGGTCCATGGCGCCCGGATCCGCACGACCTACCACAACGTGCTTTCGCGCAAGGGATGGACCGGCCGCACGACTATCGACCCGAACCACTCGGCCAAGGTCGAGGGTGACCACTACGTCTCCGCTCTGACCCCCGCTCAGACCGATGCGGTGGAGGCGATCATCGAGGACGCCCAGGCTGATCTCCTGCGCCGGACCAGGCCAGCGCTGGTGCTGACCGACGAGGAGACCGTCGCGTTCGCCGCCGGGCATCCCGGAGAGGTCGCCCGCCTGGGACTGGACGAGGGAGCCATGGCCGAGCTGCTGAGCGGCGAGATGGACGTCTTCACAGCCGCCTGTTCGAACCAGCTCGCGGGCGAGCACGGTCCGGCGGGCAAGCCGTGTCCGGCCCGGCCCTGGGTCTGCCTGCTGTGTCCGCTGGCGGTATTCCTGCCCAGGCATCTGCCCAACCTGTTGCGGTTGCGCGCCTACTTCGCGCGCCAGTCCCGGCGGATGACGACCGACCAGTTCCTGGCCGTGTTCGGACCCTACGCGGACCGCTTGGACCGCGACATCCTGCCGCGCTTCCCCGCGGGCCTGTTGGAGGCCGCTGCCAGGGAGGTGCAGGACAGCGACAGTGAGCTTCCGCTGCGTCCCGAGGAGGGAAGCGAATGAGCTCCCCCGCACGCGTCACCGTCCACGTCCCCACCGGGCCGATCCCAGCCGCGCTGGCCGCTCGCTCCCCCTTTGCCGGGAAGGACATCTGCGCCGAGGCCGGCTGGGAGCTTCGCGCGGGCAGTCATCGGGCCATGTTCGACGAGGACGTATGGGATGTTCGCGGCCTCGCGGACGCGCCGAAGTCGATGATCGAGACCGTGAAGGTCTGGAACTTCAGCCGGATCGTCAATCCCCGATGGAGGCTGACCGCGAAGGAGTACCTGTTCGCTGCGGTCGTCCCGCAGCACGAAGCCGTACTGACCCTGCCCGATGCTCCCCGGGTCCCGCTCAAGCCGCAGTCCTGCTACGGGACGGTCGTGGAGCTGGTGCACTGGCTCAACTTCCTGACTGAGCAGGGCCTCGGGTCCCTGCAGGACGTACTGCAGGAGCACTGCGACTCCTGGAAGGAGATCCGGTCGTACCACACTCGGCACGCGAGCCAGAGTCATCGCAAGCTCCAGCCCGGCTCACTGGGCCATGTCATCTACCCGGTGAAGTTCCTGGGCTTGTACTCGGCGCTGTTCACGGCCGAGGGCTACCGGGACGGGTTCGTGCCCTGGGGCAAGGCCACGGTCTCCGAGATCGTCGGCAAGGTGTGGTCGCCGGTGAACAACACTCCACCGGTCCCGGACGAGGTGTTCCAGCCTGCGGTCGCCGCCGCTCTCTACGTGGTGGAGACCATGGGGCCGTTGGTGGCCGACCTGGTAGATCTGGCACGCAGTCAGGACGAGAGCATCGTCGCATCAGGTATCAACAAGTGGTCGGCCGAGCGCCGGCAGCGCTTGCTCGATGCCCTGGAGCACCACGCGCGCGAGAAGCTTCCCTTCCCACGGGTAGAGGCGAAGTACATCAAGGTGCGGCTCACCCGCGGGTGGTCACCGCAGGACCCGCTGCTGGAGGTGAACATCCGCCGGGTTCTCCAGCAGTCGATCGGCGCTGAGAACCTCCCATCGTTTCGTTGTTGCTGGACCAGGTGCGGCCAAGGTGGGAAGCCGCCGTGGCGACGGCGGGGATCGAGGAGGAGTACGCCCGCGACGCGGCGGCGGTGCCCCGCGCGGATGATCCCCAGGAGCTGGTCGCGTGGACGCCACCGCTGTCACGGCACGACATCCGCCACCTGCACACCGTGGTCCTGGGGGCGTGCCGGGTGGTGGTGGCAGCGCTCAGCGGCATGCGCGCGAGCGAACTGGTCGAGCTCACGGTCGACTCGCCGCTGCCGCCCACGACAGTGGCGGGTGGCACCCAACGGTTTCGCCTGGGAGGCAAGCTGATCAAGGGTCAGGATCTCGGCGGTGTCGACGAGCAGTGGGTGGTGCTGGAGCCCGCCTACCGGGCAGTGCAGCTGGCCGCACGGCTCACACGGGCCAGCACCGGTCAGAGTGTGTTCTCCACCAGCCCGATGGATCACGCATACAGGTGGCTGCGGGACTGGGTCAACAGCCCGGCCGGGCAGCGCCTCGGCCTAGCCCATATTCCGGCCGGGCCGGTCACTGGCAGGATGATCCGCCGCACGATCGCTCTGCTGCTGGCCCAGCGGCCGGGCGGCCTGCTGGCTGCAAAGATCCAGCTCAAGCATGTCTCCGTAGTCACCACAGAGGGCTACGCGGCCCGTCCGGGAGGCTCTCAGGGGACTCTGCTCGCCGAGATGAGGAAGGCAGAGAAGGATCATCACCTGGACCTGACGGCCGCAGCGTACAGCGACTACCGGCAGGGCCGTCTGCCCAGCGGTGCGGGCGCGCGGGATCTGATTACGGCGTTCGAGCATATCGACAAGGAACTGGCACAGAACTCCCCCGGCCCGGCATCGGTGCTGGACTCTGATCGCCGTCTGGAGAATCTGTTGCGCCAGCAGTCCAGGCACCTGCACCTCCAGACAGCGAACTACTGCTGGTTCCGCGACCCTTCCAAGGCCCTGTGCCTCAAGCTGGCCGGCACTCCCGGCGCGGACCGGCCGCTGGCGGGGATGTGCGACTCGGCCCGGTGCTCGCAAGCCACCCATCACCCCTGCCATCTGCCGGTATGGGAGAGTCAGGCCGCCAACAGCAGAGTCTTCCTGGAAAACCCGCGCTTCCCCAAGGGGGAGAAGGTCCGGCTGATGCCGGAACTTGAGCGGGCCCAGCGGGTGGTGGACGAGATCATCAAGGCCAACACAGCCCACGGAGGCGAATGAGATGGCCCGGATCAGCGACGAGACGCGGACCCGCAACGAGGAGGCCATCCGCGCGGCGATGGACCGGCTCCTGCACGGAGACCTCCCGCCCGGTGGCAAGGCCGACTTGAAGACGCTCTCCGCCGAGGCCGGGGTGACCCGCACTGGCTTCTACCCAAAGAAGAACCGCGACGGCACCACCCGGCCCGGGCCCTACCAGCACCTCGCCGAGGAGTTCGAACGCCGCCTGAAGGCTCTCCAGGACGCCGGAGAGATCGTCGACCCCAGGGACAAGCAGATCATCCGGCTGAAGGCCGACAATGCCGACCTGCGAGGGCGCATCGTCCGGCGGGACGAACGGATCGCAGAGCTGGCGGAGTTTCAAACCCTCGCCCTGTCCCGGCTCGCCGCCCAGCACGCGGAAATCGAGCGCCTGCGCAGAGCGCTCGCCCACCCGGACAACATCACGGCCCTGCCGGTCAGGGCCCGCGTGAACCCGAACCGGCCTCCCAGGTAGCCACGTCGGGAATGCCCAAAGCCCCGCCGGAAGCGGCACGGCCCCGCCGGATCGGCTGTCAAGCCGATGCGCTCGCAGTCAGCGGGATCTCAGCGCGAGAGCGCCTGCGAACGGGCACCCAGTCGCCGGACGTGCGCACAGGACGGGCCGTCCACCACCCACCTCCTGGTGTGCGGCGGAAGGAGATGCGGCTCAAGCGCCATCGCCACTTTTCCCAGGACAGTGACTCGACTTCAACACGCTCTCCGTACATCCGGTACGGACGCAGCCGATTCCAGAGGATCTCGATGTAGACCTTCGACTCCGCCTTCTCAGACAGCCAGACGTCGACCACGATCGGCCTCGCACCAGCACCCATGTGTGGCTGAAACATACGCGACCCGGACCGTGGCGCATGGGCGCGGGCACCGGCAACCCTGATCTCCACGTTGTGCACCACGGCTGTCCCGATCGCGCGGACTGCGAAGGTCGTCTTCGGCGCTCTGTAAGTCGAACCTTCCTCGGTCTGCTCGTCTAGCTCGGGCTCCCGTGTCCTGCGGACGTGCCATCCATGCTGGGGGCGATCGCGCCAACCCCAACCGGCGGCGAGGACAGCTGCAAACGCTGCAACCGCAGCAAGGGCGAGAGTCCACCAATCCATCTGTGCACGGTAGTCACGCAAGGTCGCCGAACAGGCCGGTGACACGCAGCAACGTTCGGGGACGACCCGTCCGGCTCGCTGGCCGCCTTCCGGACGGCGAGCTGGTAGCGGATCTTCTCGTGCGACAGACCCGCCTGCTCGCCGACCTGCAGCAGCCCCCAGCCTTCCGCCTTCGCGGCTGCCATCGTGATATCCACGGCCTCGTCCGTCACCTCGCCGACTCGGACCCCAACATGACCGAGCCCACCGGCGGACCGCTGGTCCGTCGGTGGGCTCGTGCTTCGCCGGCCCTTCGGCCCTACGGCCGCGTCCGCCCCGGCCAGCCGGGCTTCACAGGTGCAGTGCGATGCCGCGCCGGGCGGCGAAGCTGTCGAGGAGGTCGAGCGGCAGGGTGGCGTCCACCGTCGTGGCGGTGTGGCCGGACGGGTTGCGGAAGGAGACCTGGCCGTCCTGGTGGCCAGTGACAAGGACGAGGTGTCCGCCGCGTCCGGGGGCAGGCCGGTCGGGCTGGCGGATCTCCTTGTGGACGGAGGCGATCACGAGGTGGCCCTTGTCGAGTTCGCAGGCGAGCCGGTCCGGGGTCAGGTCGGTGATGATCTCCGACTTGAGTCCGTGAGCGGTGAGGGCGTACTCGGCGAACGGCTGGTAGTAGAGACCGCCGACACCGCCGTCCTCCTTCTGAACGTAGCCGCCGTGGGCGAGGCACCCGTCGAGGAGGTCGAACAGGGCGGGTGCGTGGCCGTCGCGGGCGAACAGGGCCATCCGCAGGCAGGCCATGCCGCAGATCCGGGTGCACCAGTGGCCGTAGGCGTCCTTGTCGGGGGCGCCGCTGGCCTGCCAGTTGTCGTCGTCGCCGGGCGGGTGGCCTTCGTAGGCGATGGCGTTGATCAGGCTGGGTGTGGCGTACTGGGTGATGAGCGGGATCGGGTGGCGCTTGGGCTGGTCAGGCAAGGGCTGCTTCCTTCGCTGTCGACGAGGTGGCCACGAGTCGGTGGAAGGCGTCCAGGTCCACCGAGCCGCCGGAGAGAATCACACCGACCGGCCCGGGCGGCAGGTCGAGACCGGCCAGGGCCGCGAGCGCGACGGCCCCCGACGGCTCGGCGACGACCTTCAGGTGCTTGAACGCCCAGCCCATAGCCTGCACGATCTGGGTGTCCGTCACGGTCACAACACCATGCAGCAGTTGGCGGTTGATCTCCCACGGCAGCGGTGCGGGGCTGGTGTGCCGCAGCCCGTCCGCAATGGTGTCCGGAACGGCTGGAAGCTCGGCGAGCTGGCCTGCCCGCAGCGAGGCGGCAGTGTCGGCGCCGGTCTCGGGCTCCACCCCGATGACCTTGATGTTCGGGTTGATGTGCTTGGCCGCAACGGCGGTCCCGGCCGCCAGTCCGCCTCCACCGACCGGCACGAGGATCGCCGTCAGCACGGGGGTCTGCCAGAGCAGTTCCAGTGCGACGGTGCCCGCTCCGGCCATCACCGCGTGGTCGCTGGCGGAGGGGACGACGGTGTAGCCATGGTCGGCGGCCAGGCGCTCGACAAGTGCGTCGCGGTCCTCGCGCTGGCGGTGGTGGGTGACGATGTCGGCACCGAGCGCGCGGGCGCCGTCCACCTTGCCCTGCGGGGCGTCGTGCGGGACGACCACCGTGACCGGTGCTCCGAGCAGGCGGCCGGCCAGGGCGAGGGCTTGGGCGTGGTTGCCGGAGGATGCGCCGATCACCCCGCGCTGCCGGTCGCTCGGGCTGAGGGCGGCGACGGCGTTGTAGGCGCCGCGGAACTTGAACGAGCCACTCCGCTGCAGGGCTTCGACCTTGACCACCACGCTCCGACCGGCGATCCCGTCCAGCGCGGGGTGGGAGAGTGCAGGCGTGGAGACGGAGACTCCGCGAAGTCGGCGCTGGGCGTCGTAGATGTCGGCTGCCGCCAGCGGCAGGGCCGGGCTCACGGCCGGTACCCATCGGTGTGGACGCTGGCGAGCATGGTGGAGATGAGGGTGTCGTAGCTGATCCCGGCGGCGTTGGCCATGGTGGCGAGGTTGCCGCCCGGGGAGAGGCCGGGCAGCGTGTTGAGCTCCAACCAGTACACGTCGCCGGCCTCTCTGACGAGGAAGTCCGAGCGCGAGTAGCCCGCGCAGTTCAGCACCTGGTGGGCTCGGACGGCCGAGCGGGAGATCGTGGCCAGCGCGGCATCCGGGAGCTTGGCCGGGCAGCGGTAGCGGTGGCCTGCGGGGTTGCGCTTGGCCTTGTAGTCGTAGAAGTCGGCGGTGGTGGGGACGGTCTCCAGCGGCGGGAGCGCGATGAGGGCACCGTCCTTCTCCAGCACGCCGCAGGTGACCGCGGTGCCCTCCTTGAACGGCTCGATGAACCACTCGCCACCGCGGGTGTCGTGGGTGAGCGTGGTGGTGAGCGAGTTCAGGTCCCGGAAGACGCGCATGCCGATCGAGCCGCCCTCCGAGGTGGGCTTGAGGATGACCGGCAGGCCGAGCTCCTCCGCGCAGACCTTGGCGGCGTCCTCGGGGTTCTCGTGGCCGGTCAGCGGGATGTGCGGCAGGACGGTGACGCCGCCGGCGAGGACGGCGGTCTTCGCGGTCGGCTTGTGCATCGCCATGGCGCTGGCCAGCACCCCGGAGCCGGTGTAGGGGACACCGAGGCTGTCCAGGAGTCCCTGGAGCTTGCCGTCCTCGGCCCACTGCCCGGCGATGGCGAGGAAGGCGACGTCCGTCTCCCGGACGCGGTCGGCGAAGTCCTTGTCGGTGGGGTCGAGCACGACGTGCGCCAGGCGCTGGCGGACCAGCGACTCACGGACGGCCTCGCCGGAGATCAGCGAGCGGTCACGCTCACCAGAGCGGCCGCCGGTGACGAGTGCGATACGACGTTCAGCAGACATGCCTATCTTCCTTTTGTCACAGTCTGGTTCGGAATGCGTGGGACTTCGGGTAAGGGCCAGGGGAGCCGATAGCGTCGGCGGCAGGACGCCCCGAGGCGGGGCGGGTGTCGAAGTGGAGCCGCCGTGGTCCCCATGACCTTGCAAGAGATCGCCGAGGCCGTTGGGGGCGCTCTGCACGATGTCCCGGACCCGGGCGCGGTGGTGGACCGGGCCGGTGTCATCGACTCGCGGCTGGTGAAGCCAGGAGCGCTGTTCATCGCACTGCCCGGCGAGCACACCGACGGGCACCGCTTCGCCGAGGCCGCCTTCGCCGCAGGCGCGGTGGCGGTGCTGGCCGCGCGGCCGGTCGGGGTGCCGGCGGTCGTGGTGGCGGACGTGCAGGACGCGATGGGCGCACTCGCCCGCGCCGTGCTGGCGCGGCTGAACGCTCCGACGGTGATCGGCCTGACCGGCTCGGCCGGGAAGACCAGCACCAAGGACCTGCTGGCCCAGGTGCTGCAGACCATGGACACGACGGTGGCGACCCCGCTGTCGTTCAACGGCGAGATCGGCATGCCGATCACCGTTTTCCAGGCCGACGAGAAGACCAGGTTGCTGGTGCTGGAGATGGGCTCGCGCGGCAAGGGGCACATCAAGTACCTGACGGGGATCGTCCCGCCGAAGGTTGGCCTGGTGATCAACGTCGGGACCGCGCACGTCGGCGAGTTCGGCGGCGGGAAGGAGTCGATCGCCGAGGCGAAGGGCGAGCTCGTCGAGGCCCTGCCCGCCGACGGCCTGGCGGTGCTGAACGCGGACGACCCGTACGTGATGTCGATGGCCCCGCGCACGAAGGCTCCGGTGATGACCTTCGGCCTTGAGGCCGGGGACGTGCGGGCCGTCGACGTCGAGCTGGACGCGGCGGGCCGCCCGTCGTTCACCCTGACCCACCAGGACCAGGGCGCCCGAGTGGTGCTGGGGCTGCACGGTGCCCACCACGTCGCCAACGCGGCCGCTGCCGCAGCGGTGGCGATCGGTCTGGGCGCGAGCGTGCCGCAGGTGGCCGAGGCACTGAGCGGTGCCCGGCAGTTGACGCCGGGTCGGATGGACGTCACCGAGCGCCCGGACGGGGTGACAGTGATCAACGATGCCTTCAACGCGAACCCCGATTCGATGGCGGTGGCCCTGGCCGCGCTGACCGCGATGGCCGGCGGCGGGCGAAGGGCGGTTGCGGTGCTGGGCGAGATGCGGGAGCTGGGCGAGGAGTCGCAGGCCCATCACGCGGAGCTGGGCCGGATGGTGGCCCGGGCCGGTGTCACCAAGCTGATCGCGGTCGGCCGGGCGGAAGCCGCCCTGGTGCACGCGAGCGCGGTGGAAGGCGGCGTGAACGCCACGCTCGTGGCGGACCGGGACGCCGCCCTCGACCTGCTACTGACCTACCTCAAGCCCGGCGACGTGGTGCTGATCAAGGGCTCCCACAGCGTCGGACTGGAGGACACCGCGATGCGGCTCGCCAAGCCCGACGCCGTGGCCGGCGACTCCTGACCTACGCGGCCGGTGCTGCCGCCGGGGTCTCGGCCAGCCGCACCAGCACCGCTCGGCCGACGCGGCCGGCCGTGCTGGTGCCCATCGTCACCACGAGGTCGCCGGGACCGGCCAGCTCGGCGACCAGGTCCTCAGTCTCACGGCTGCCGTCGGCGGTGTGGGCCCGGCCACCCATCTCGGCCACCTTCGCGGCGATCGGCGCGGTGCTGACCCCGGCCAGCGGGGACTCAACCGTGCCGTGCACGTCGAGCAGGACGACCTCGTCAGCCGCCGCAAGACGGCGGCCCATCTCTTCGCCGAGAGCGGCGGTGCGGGTCCACCCGGTGGGCTCGAACACGGCGATCACCCGGCCCTCGGTGAGCATCCGAGCAGCGGCCAGGTCGGCGGTGATCTCGCTCGGGTGGTGGGCGTAGGAGTCCAGCACCGTCACCCCGCCCGAGGTGCCAGTGGTGGTGAGGCGGCGCTCGATTCCGCGGAAGGCGTTGATGCCTTCCACCAGGTCGGCGGGCTCGGCGCCGAGGACGCAGCCGGCGGCGAACGCGACTGCGGCGTTCATGGCGTTGTGGCGGCCGGGGACGGCCAGGGTGAAGTGCTGCCAGGCGCCGTCGGTGTCCTGCACGGTGACGTGGCTGGCCGCCCCGTCCCACACGACGCGCATCACCCGCACGTCCGCGTCCCGGCTCTCGCCCACGGTCACGACGCGCGGGCCCGGGGCGTACTGCAGGCGCTCGGTCAGCAGTCGGGCGCCGTGGTCGTCGGCGGAGACGACCAGCACGGAGCTGTTGCAGGCCAGGCGCTCGAAGGTGTCCAGCACGTCGTTCAGGTCGACGTAGCTCTCGGGGTGGTCGTCGTCGACGTTCAGGATGACGGCGAGGTGCGGGTGGTAGCGGCCGGCGGTGCGGTCGCTCTCATCCGCCTCGGCAATCATCAGGCCGCCGGTGCCGTGGTGGGCGGCCGGACGGCCGACGGGGGTGCCGCCGATGGCGTACGACGGGTCGAGGTGAGCCATGGCGGCGCTCAGGATGCCGGTGGTCATGGTCTTGCCGTGGGTGCCGGCGACGGCGACGGACTGCTCGGCGGTGTCGATCAGGTGGGCCAGGACGTCGGAGCGGTGGACGACCGGGATGCCGGTGCGGCGGGCGGCGGCGACCTCGGGGTTGGCCGGGGTGATGGCACTGGACCACACGAGGACGGTGGCGTCGGCGGACAGGTTGGCGGCGGTGTGGCCAATCGCGATGGCGGCGCCGGTGTCCTCCAGCGAACGGAGGGCGGCGGTGTCGCTGGTGTCCGAGCCGGAGACGCGGCTGCCGCGCTCCAGCAGCAGGCGGGCCAGGGCCGACATGCCGTGGCCGCCGATACCCACGAAGTGGGGGCGGGCGAGGTCGAGGGGTCCGTCGTGGACGGGGACGATCACGTTCCGGGTTTCCATGGTGTGCACTCCGATCGGGGTTCGGCCCTGTTCAGGGCCTTCCTGAGCGATGGGTGGTACCGGTGACACGCCCGCCGTGCCGGTGGCCGGCGGGAGTCCAGGGCGGCGTTACGCGGGTGACTCGCGGTCAGGTGCGGCGGTTGCCGCTCGCTCGGCGCCGGGGTGGTCCGGGTGGACCTGGTCGTGCACCGTGACGCCGAGGAGGGCGATCACGATCGCGTGGCCGAGTGCCCACGCGATGGAGAGGGCCGCTCCGACGGGATCGTGGTGCTTGCCCGGGTGGCGGCCTGGGGACTCGTGCACGGTGAACTCCTCGTAGCGGGGCGGCAGGTGGAGAGTCCTTGCAGCTCGGACGCTTGAGGTGCGCGGCCGGTGGGGTAATGACAGCCGCAGACGAGACCGTGACGCGATGGTGAGCTATGGTCACTCACGGTTCATTCATCACTCACGGGGGGCGGAGCGGATGGAGACACAGGCCGACGAGGAGGTGGCCGACCCGACGGCAGAGGCGTTCGCGGCCGAGGTCGCCCACTGGCGGGAGGTGCGCGGCCTGTCCAAGCGGGCGCTGGCACGGGAGATGGGGTTCGACCCGTCCTACGTCAGCCATGTCGAGTCCGGCCGCCACAAGCCGACGGAGGACTTCGCCCGCCGGGCCGACGAGGCACTGAACGCGGGCAAGGCCATCTGGCGGCGCTGGACCGAGTACGACGCGGGGCGGACCCGCAGCCGCCCGCAGGGCGGGCCGCCGGCCCCGCGCAGGCCCGAGCAGCCGTACGCCTCCGGCTCAGCAATCCTGGTCGAGCACGACGAGGCCGTCCTCGGATTCGACGGCGCCGCCTACCGGCTGACGATGCGTCGGCGGCTGCGGAACACGGGCAGCGAGCCGATCACCCGGTACCTGATCCGCATCGCCGTCGACCGCTATCCGGGCGAGCCTGAGCGCTCCAACGCGCACTACCGCGAACACCCGCTGACCTGGGACGAGTTGGCGATCACCGCCTCCTGCCAGGGCGAGGAGATGCGGTGGCAGGCCAAGCACGACCGGGACGCCTTCAAGGAGATCTGGCTTCTGTTCGACAACGAGCAGGGCCGCTTCCCGCTGTACCCGGGCGAGGCGACCTGGATCGAGTACGCCTACTCGGTGGGCGCCGACAAGTGGGGCCACTGGTTCCAGCGGGCCGTACGGCTGCCAACCGAGCGCCTTGCCGTCCGCCTCGACTTCCCGGCCGACCTTGATCCGGTGGTGTGGGGGACAGAGACGTCGATGGCCGCCGAGGCCGCCCCGCTTCGAACTGCCATCGAGCGGCACAATGTTGGTGACCGGCGGCAGTTCGCATGGGCCACCGACGACCCGCCGCTGCACGCCCGCTTCCGCCTCGAATGGCGCTTCCGCGCCGGTCCTGACCAGCAGCAAACAAAGGAGACCAGGTGATCGAGGTGCGGCCCAGCCAGCAGATGCAGTCCCTCGGCGTCATCCAGCAGGGCACCCCCATCCTCCACCGGCCGGCTGAGCCGTTCGACCTGCCCGGCGAACGCGACGCCGCACAGGCGGTGATCGACGACTTGTTCACCGCGATCGACCGGATCGGCCGCGTCCACTCCTTCGCCAAGGGCATGGGCATCGCCGCCCCGCAGATCGGCATCCCATGGGCCGCCGCGATCGTCCTGCCGCCCACCTCCGGTGCCGAGCCGATCATCCTGCTCAACCCGAAGGTCACCACCGTCTCCGACGAGAGCGACGAGCAGTACGAGGGCTGCCTCAGCTTCTTCGACGTCCGCGGCATGGTCCCTCGCCCCCTGCGGATGGACGTCACCTCCACCACCCTCGACGGCACCGTGACGACCGTGGCGTACGAGTTCGGGCTCGCCCGCCTCATCGCCCACGAGATCGACCACATCGACGGCCTGCTCTACACCGACCGCATGCACCCTGGCGTCCACCCGATCCCGGTGGAGGAGTACCGAGGAACAGGATCGACCTGGGCGTACTGAAGCCGCCAGCCGTCCCACCGAATCCGGCGGGCGGAGGAGCCCCGCAGGTCCTCCGCCCGGCCTGCGAGGAGGACCAGAAGGGCACGTCAGAAGGGCGGTTAGTTCGGGTCGAAGGCCCCCGAGGGCATGGTCCGCCTGGTCACTGCGGCCCTGCGGACCGACGCGCTCCCACCGCTGTGCACACGGTTGCCGACTGCGTAGCAGTCGCTGCACCTGATCACGCGGGAGTGCTGGCGAACCGACGGACGCAGAAGGCGCCAGACGCAAGGGCGGTGGTCACCTGGCCAGATTGGACGGGAACTGCTGACCGGCCATGAAGTCGAGAATTCGCTGCGGCACCCGGGTCTGCGCCTGAGAGCATTGCGTCATGGGTGTGAGCGGAGCCGTACCGCAAGGTGATGATCATCATGCAACACAGGAATTCATTGGGGAGCCCCCGCTGGACACCGCGCAGCAGTTGCGGATCCGGGCCACCCATCGCGGGTTCACGTATCAGAATCTCTACGCTGTTGGCTGCCTGCTTCGACTGCGGGACGCGGGCGCTGAGAGCTTGCTGGTGGAGCGCGACGAGGACTTGGAGGTGGTGCTCCCGAGCCGCCGCCTGTATCTCCAGGTCAAAACGCGCAAGAGCGGCGTCCTGGTCTGGAGCGACATCCGCGACGCGCTCGATCAGTACCGTGGAGTTCGGGCCGAGCATGATGCAGACCGGCGCAGTGGCAGTCCGTCGCTGATCGTGATCACCAATGCCCAGCCTGGACCTGACCTGCTGGACAGGACAGTCGCCGCGGACTGGCCCGGCGACGTTCATCTGCTGTACCCGGGCAGACCTTCGGCGACTGAGGCGTGGCTGCCGGCGCCGGCGCCCGACCTCGAGGCGATGATGCAGTGGTGTACGGCCGAGGCCAGCAATGTCCGATTCGCCTCACTCAAACCGCGGACGCTGGTGGAGAAGCTGGCGGCCCGGGTGCAGTACGCGTCCACGGGCGCTCTCGGCCAGGGCTTCGCAGCAGCGGACCTTGCCCAGTTGTTCGAGCAGTTCGTGCAGGAGCTGCAGGCGTTCCCGGAGACCCCCGATACCTACCGGCCCCAGAAGACCGATCCCGAGCTGGTCGGCGAACAGCCGGTGCGGCTGGTGGTCGGGTACTCAGGCGCAGGGAAGACCACTTGGGCAGCGGATGCGGCTAAGCGGTGCTCGCTGCCCGTGACGTACTGCGATGTGGCAGATGGCGTGTCGGCCGATGCTCTCGCCGAGTCGCTGGCCCGGGAACTCGCGGCCAGGCACCTCAGCGGTCCGGCGGGAACGGAGCTGCCCTACGGGTCGAGCCTGGATGTCCTGCGAGCGGTCCATCGGCGGCTGGAAGAAACGGGGATCATCGTCGCTGTCGTCCTCGACAACGCCCACCGCGTTCCCATCGACGGACTCCGTGCGCTCATTGCCGCGCTGCCCACTGCACAGTTGGTCTTGTTGGCGCACCCCTGGCCTGACCAGCCCGTTCTTGAGACTCATCTCGGAATCGCCCCGCAGGTGCTGCCTGGATGGAGTGTCGACACCGTGGTTGAGGTCTTCGCGGCTGAAGGGTGCCGGACCGACTACGCCACGGCGCAGCGCATCATCACGCTCACCGGCGGTCTGCCCTTGTACGTCGGTCAGGCCGCCGTGCTCGCCCGCAGCCAGTACGGCGCCGACGTGGCCGAGTTCTGCGACGCGTTCGAGGAGGGGACGCACGCAATGCCCACTGCTCAGGAGCGCATCCTCGAGCGGGCCTTCGCAGGTCTCGGCGAGACGGCTACGGCACTGGCCGGCCTCCTCGCCCTGGCCGAGGTCCCACTGAAGCAGGACGAGCTGCAGCTGTTGGCTGCGGACATGGGGATGGCGAGCCGGTCGGTCAACGGCCGTGCTCTTCGAGAGCTTGTTGGCCCCGGGCTGACGCAGTCGTTCGGGGACGGTCACCTGAAGCTTCATGACGCCGCACGAGCTGTCGCCCCGCAGGTGCTTGAAGGTCTCGACGAGGAGACGGCCGACCGGGTGCAGCGGACCTTGTGCCAGATCGTGGCGGGTGACTGGGATCCCGCGCGACGTTCCCGCTGGATGCGGCTGCTGGGCTCAACGGGACAGATCGGGGTCCTGATCGCCCTCACCGAGGAGGAGGGGTTCTTCGAGCGTGACTACCCCCGTGAGGTGCGCGCCGACCTCGCTGACACGGCGCGTGATCCGGCCTCGGATCCCGCACTGCGGCTCGACGCTCACAACGCGCTGGCCGCATGGGCGTTCAATGAACGAGACATGGAGGCGCTAGCCTCACATGTCCACGCGATGGAGACGATTCATCGAGCCGGACACCCGGACTTCGGCCCGCGAGAGGCCGTGCTCGTCGCCTCCCGACAGTTCCGTCTCCACGGCCCAGCGGGAGCCCTCACACAACTTCGCCGAGCCTTCGCCGAAGCACACGCCCAGACGCCTTCTCCCTCCCGGTTCGACCGGGGCTTGCGCTACGAGTACGCCGGTGCTTTGTGGGAGGCGGGAGAACACCTGGAGGCGGGCAAACTCGCTGCGGGACTCATCGACACCTACATGGACCACCTCGGGCTGACACCTCCCGACATCCTGCTGCCGGTCGAGGTGCTCCACGAGCGATGCGTCAGCCACGACACACCAGACGACTTCAAGAGGCTCGCCGACTGCTTCGGCCTCCTGGTCAAAGTCGCGCGCAAACTCGACAGAATGGACTTCGAACCCTGGGCACTATGGGCGTTTAAGCTCTACAACGCCTCCGGCGCCACGCGGTCGGCCATCGACTCGGGGCAGGACCTCGCAGACGTGGAATGCTGGACCAATCCCGCCGAGGCGCTGAAACAGCTCGACTCACTGCTGCGCGCGGCCCAGGAGAACAACCTCCTGGACATGATCGTCGGGATTCGTTCACAGCGTGCCTTCGTTCTGGCTCTCGCGGGCGACGTACCTAGTGCCCGTGCGGAGATGGAAGCCCTCGCCCGGTACGACCTCACCCCCAGCGAGAGCGACGACATCCGGCACCAGAGCCAGCTCATCGAAGAGATCGCCAATCCATCTCCACGATGAGGCTGATCGCTTTCGGGCTCGCGTGCCGAAGAGGCCATTGCACGCTCATGTGGACTGCTCGACAGTCCGCTGCCCGCTGCTACGGAGGCGAGCACGCCCTGGTGGAGTGCGTGTATGGAAGCCTCAGGAGTCGAGGGCCAGGCCGGAATCGCCCACGTAGCTGGCCTCCGCAGTGCCCAGCTACGTGGTTCGGAGGATTGGCGAGCGTGCCTAGGCCATCGCCGACGCCCTCGCTTCGTACGAGCCGATCCACATCCCCGCCAGCATCATCAAGATGTACATAACCAAGCCGCTCACCTCGCCCTGATTCGCGGGCCGTCGTCAGCAGTCAGCATGGCTACTGCCGGCGGCTGGCCAGCACTCGTAACAGTTAGGCAAGTTTGGCGATCCGTGTTCTACCTGCGGCGCGGCCATGGAATGATCGCTGCACTCGGTAACCAGAGGGAGGCGGTGTGTGCATGGCCAGCCCTGTGAATCCCTTCGAGGCATCAGCGTCAGCGCTCGGCTACCTCTACCAGCTCCGCGTGGCTCTCCAGCGGTGTGTGGAGCTCTCCAGGGGCGGGATCGAGTGGAGTGTGGCGATTGAGGCAACGGACGATGTCCAGGCCCTCATCGGGTCGCACACCGAGCTGACCCAGCTGAAGAAGCGGGCAGACAACGTGAGACTGACGGACCTGTCGTCGGACCTGTGGAAGACGATCAGGGTCTGGTCGGAAGCCGTCACCGAGAAGCGCATCGAACTTGCCGAGACAAGCTTCTACCTGATTACCACCGCAGAGCTGCCGGAGGGCAGCGCAGGGTTCCTCCTGCAGCCCAAGGCCAGCGGGCACCGTGACGAGCACGCCGCCGAAGCCCTCCTCGTCCAGGCCCGGCAGTTGTCGGAGAGCAAGACCCTCGCCAAGGCGTTCGACGCATTCGATGCCCTCGACGAGCAACGTCGGGCCGAACTCGTCAGCCGCATTGAAGTCATCGGTAATGCACCGGGCATGGACGAGATCAGGGATGATCTGCTCGGCTACGCGAGTCTGGCCGTCGAGCGCCGCTTCGCCGAGCCCTTTCTCCAACGCCTCGAGGGCTGGTTTTTCGAGCGGGCGTCCGTCCAGATGGGCTCCCCAGGATCAGATCCCGTGACCGGCGCCGAGTTCGACGAGCTGTTCAACGATCTGCGCAACCAGATCGGTGAACACAACCTGCCCATCGACCCCGACATCGCCGCGCTAACAGCCGCAGCTCCGGCCGCCGCCGATGCCGCCGACAAGGTCTTCGTCCATCAGCTGCGGCTGATCGACGTGGGCGCGGAGCGGATCGGCTACGCGGTGCGGGACTGGGTACGGGCCTTCGCCCAGCGCTCCCGTTGGGCGAACGAGAACCTGCTGCGTGCCGGGGAGATCGGCGCCTACGAGCGCAGGCTCGTGGAGGAGTGGCAGGCGCGGTTCGCGGAGATGCGCGAGAACCTCGGCGAGGAGGCCACCGAGGAAGAGATGAAGCGTGAAGCCAGGCTGATCTACCGGTGGGTCGACCGCGAGGCTCGCAGCCGCATCCGCACCGGCTGTGAAGAGGTGTTCGTCGCCAAGGGGTCGTACCAGATGCTCGCGGATGAACTGCGGGTCGGATGGCACCCGGACTTCACCGGCCGCCTGGCGGCACTGCTGGAGCCGGCGGGAGCCGCTGATGGCCGATCTTGACCTCAGCCGGGAGGAGCGCGCCCTGTTCAACCCGGCTTTCACCGCACTCGTATGCGCCCGGGCCGTGCAGGGCTACGAGAAGAAGTACCGCTCCGCCTGCCCGCTTCCGGTTGCCGTGACCGCCGCGGTCATGGCCTTCCAGCCGTCCATCCGAGCAGTGCTGCCGACGACCACCGGGACAGGGCTGATGGGCTGGCTCGACGAGAACGAGGCCGTGCGCGTGGCGATGGGCCTCAACGCCACCACCCTCGCCGCCGTCGTGCGGCCGGGGCTGCTGTTCGCCCTGCAGAGCGGTGTGCTCAGGCTGCAAGGCTCCGGACTGACCGTGACACCGCGGGCCGTGAAGGCCCTCAAAGACGGCCCCGAGCAGAACACTGCGATCCAGAAAGCTGCCCAACAACTCGGGCGCTGGCTGCCCAGCACCGGCAGCATCAGCACCGTCCTGACGCTCCTGGGAGTTCAAGCGTGACCTTTCAGATCCAGGCGGTCACCGTCTACGGCAAGCAGCCCGGACAGATCCGCACGGTCCCCTTCCGCACCGGCACCCTCAACATCGTCACGGGCGACTCCCGGCGTGGGAAGAGCGCGCTGCTGACGATCATCGACTACTGCCTGGCCAGCTCCGACTACCCCGTCAAGGCCGGCAAGGTCCGCACGTATCTGGGCGCCTACGCCGTCACCCTGGTCAAGCCGGGTCAGCAGCTCTTTGTCGCTCGGCGTGCCCCCGAGCGCGGAACCGCCGTCAGCACGGTGCTGTGCATCCTGTCCCAGGCCCCCGGCACCCCGCCTCCCCCGTTGGAGGAGCTGTCCTTCACGGCACCTCTGGACGTCGCCAAGGACCTCCTCAGCGACTTCTGCGGGATCGACCGGACCGTCAAGGTCCCCGCAGTCGCCCGCGCCCAGACCATCGCCCCCTCGATCCGCCACGCGCTGTACTTCTGCTTCCAGGCGCAGAACGAGGTCGCCAACCCCGATCTGCTGTTCCACTCCCAGGGCGAGGAGTGGCACCCGAACACCATCCGCGGTGTGATCCCGTACTTCCTCGGCGCCGTCGACCCCGAACAGGCTGCGCTGCGCAACCGGTTGCGACTGCTGCGCCGGGACCTTTCCGACCTCGAGGCCAAACTCGCCCAGGCTCGCGACCTCGGCCCGGCTTCGGGTCAGGCCCGAGCCCTGCTGACCGAGGCGGTCGAGGCAGGGCTGCTGCCGCATCGCGACAGCGAGCCGACCACCGAGGAAGTCTCCAGCCTGCTCCGCATCGCCCTCGAAGGCAGGAACCAACTCGTGCCCGGAGCGGGCAACGACAGCGATCCGCTGGCCGCCGCCACTGGCCGGCGTACTCAACTGCGCCGTGCCGTGGGGCAGAACCGGGCTCGCATCGCCGACCTCAAACGCGCACTCGAGGAGAACGACGACTTCGCCGGACAAGCACGCGAGCAGCGCACCCGCCTCGCGTCCCTTGGGCTGATGCGGGTGGACCGGGACACCTCCCAGGCCGCTCACTGCCCGGTGTGCGAAGGCCCGATCGCCTCGGCCAACAGCACGGTCGCCGCCATCATGCACGACCTCGAGCGCCTCGACGGCGACCTCCACGTCATCGGCAGCGACACACCGGCCTTGCAACGGCTGCTGGCCCAGGAAGAGGAGCAACTGCAGCGGCTGCGCGCAGCTCTCTCCCGCAACCAGGACGAGATCAACGAGATCAGCGCCGGGCTGCGCGCGCTGCGGCAGGAACCGGACGACGTGCAGCGTGCCGCCCATGTGCGTGGCCGCATCAGTCTCTACCTCGACACCACCGCCCAACACGTCAGTGCCCCTCAGGTCGAGGACCGCCGCGAGGACCTCCAGCGGCAGATCGCTGAACTGGAGGGTCTCCTCAGCGACGACACCCAGGACGACCGGCTCACCAGCTACCTGTCGCTGATCAGCCACAACATCCGCACCAAGGCAGCCGCACTGGAGCTCGACCACTCCGACGCGCCCATCCGTCTCGACGTCAACCGGCTGACCGTCGTCGCCGACACCAACGACGGCCCCGTCCGGCTCGCCGACATGGGCAGCGCCGAGAACCACCTCGGCTACCACGTCGCCACGCTGCTGAGCCTGCACGAGTGGTTCAGCGAGCACCGCAGTCCCGTCCCGCGGACTCTGATCCTCGACCAGCCGTCCCAGGTGTACTTCCCGCCCGACTACACCGGCGAGCCCACCCCTCAAGGCACCGACCTCAGCCACCTGCTGAACGTCTACCAGACCATCGTCAACACCACCCAAGCCCTCGACGGTGCCCTTCAGGTCATCGTCGTCGAACACGCCGACCTGGCCGACCCTCTCTTCCGTGACCACGTCGTCGAACGCTGGCGCTACAGCAACAACCAAGCCCTCGTACCCCCGGAGTGGATCACTGAACCGATCGACGACGAGGACGAGGACGAGTAGCCCCTGCACTCGACGTTCAGCGTCGGCCCGGCACCCTGGCCAGCGGCACCGTCGGCGACCCGGACCCCTACCGGCCCGAGCAGGCGATGCGGCCGGACACCTTTCGAAAGGAAGACCGGGAGGGCTGCCGGAATCGAGCAACGAGCTCGCCCCCACCATCGCCGACGCCCTCGCACCGTACGAGCCGACCCGCGTCGGCGCCGGAATCATCAAGATGTACAAGCCGCCCACCTCACGCTGAACCCCGGGCCCGGCCGGGCCGAACCGGAACTTGTGCCGCTGCGGCCGTGACCCGCACTGTGGCGGCCGCAGTGGAAACCACCTGCGGACAGGCGCCGCCGGTCGCTACCGTCGTGGCATGGGATCGCCGATCACGTTCGAGCGTCTGTTGTCTGGTGCCCGGGACTTCGCTCACCTGGCCATGGGCGCCCACGCAGAGGGGCAGACCGAGGTCTTCCTCCTAGACGCGGGAGTCAGCGTCGAGCGGTTGGCCAAGGCCGCGCTGGTGCGGGTGCACCCGACACTGCTCGCGGAGGTCAAGGGCAACGACGACATGCTCTTGCACTTTGCCGGAGCCCTGATCACCCCGCCACAGAGGTTCCACACCATCGGAGCCGCAGCAGCCATCGCCAGGCTGAGGAAGATCGGCATCCTGCCTAGGTCGGGAGAGCTGGACGGGCTGATCGAGCTGAGGAACGGCGTCGCGCACCTCGGCGCGAGCAGCGCTGACGACTACCTCGCCCCTTTCGTGGAGACGATCTGCAAGCTTCTCGACCACGTCGGCCAGGACCGCACCGAGTTCTGGGGATCATGGTCCGAAGCCATACAAGTGACCCTCGACGATCGGTTCGACCGTGTTCAGAAGGCTGTCCGCCTTCGCATGGACCAGGCCCGGTTCCGGATGGAGACCCGCTTCGGGAAGCTGCCCGAGGGAACGGTCGAAAGCGTCGCCCGGACCATCGGTGAGACGGGACTCGTGGTCATCGACCGAAGCCCGACCGGCGTGCTCTTCCGCACGCTCAGCAAGTGCCCTGCCTGCGCCGTCGAGGCGGCCACGCTGTTCCTGAAGGCACCAAACACGGCCCTCCTGTACGAGATGGAGCTCACCGCAGAAGAGCTGCACTGCGGCCTCTGCGGTCTCTGCCTCGCTGGCACACAGGAAATCGAGATCGCCGGCCTCTCAACAACTATGAGCTGCAAGGTGGAAGACCTCAAGGAAGTGATCAACGACGGCCCCATCAGTAGCCTCACCGAAGATCCGAATCTCGGGCGGTCCCGCAGGCCGGTGGAGGACAGCTGGTAGCCACGGCATCCGCTTACTGCCGCATAGTCGGCTCCATCAGCCGGGTAAGCCGACTTCGGCCTGTGGCTGTCGAGCCACGGACACCGTCGCCAGCTAGTGTGATATCGGCCACAGGCCAATGAGGGGAATGGGACACAATGACTCACCGCAGCCCGTCAGCGGCTCGGAGCTCCAGCTCCGCGTAAAGCGACACACTCGCGGGGGACACGGTCTTTGCAGCGATACCCGGCGACGTCATTCCGCGCGTCGAGGCCCCCCTGGTGGACCAGCGCACCGGCGCCGAGCAGCCGATCGCCTTCCCCGAGGCCTGCCCGCGCTGCGGTGACGCCATCGACACCTCCGAGCAGCGCTGGCGCTGCGTGCGCGGCCGCGCCTGCCAGGCCGTCGCCTCCATCGTCTACGCCGCCGGTCGCGACCAGCTGGACGTCGAGGGGCTCGGCGGCACCCGCGCCGTCCAGCTCGTCGAGGCCGGGCTGGTCGCCGACCTCGCCGACCTCTTCACGCTCACCAAGGAGCAGCTCCTCACCCTGGACCGGATGGGCGACACCAGCGCCGACAACCTGCTCGCCGCCATCGAGACCGCCCGTACCCAGCCGCTGAACCGGGTCTTCTGCGCGCTCGGCATCCGCGGCACCGGACGCACGATGTCGCGCCGGATCGCCGCGTACTTCGGCAGCATGGCCGCGATCCGGGCCGCCGACGCGGCGACGCTCGCCGGGGTGGACGGCATCGGCGCCGAGAAGGCCGCCGTCATCGTCGTCGAACTCGCTGAGGTGGCCGCGTTGTTGGACCGGCTGGCGGACCTCGGTGTCGGCACCGCCGTCACCGTGCCGACCGCGCCCGCAGGGTCCGCCGGGTCCACCGGCGGAGCTGAGTCCGAGTCGGAGGAGGCGGGCGGCGCGGCGGCCGGTCCGCTGGTCGGTGAGAGCGTCGTCGTCACCGGAGCGATGACCGGGCCGCTGGCCGAGCTCTCCCGCAACGCGGTGAACGAGCTGATCGAGCGGGCCGGCGGCAAGGCCTCCTCCTCCGTCTCCAAGCGGACCACCCTGCTGGTCGCCGGGGAGAAGGCCGGCTCCAAGCGGGCCAAGGCCGAGGAGCTCGGCATCCGGATCCTCGGCCCGGAGGAGTTCGCCGCGCTGGTCGCCGACCACCTCGGCTGAGCGGTGGTCGCCCGGAGGTCGGTCGCCCGGAGGTCGGCCGGTCGGGGGGCACCGTCGGGTCGGGCCGTCGCTCCAGGGGAGGCGCGGCCACCGCCGAGGTCGCGGAGCGCCGCGTCGAACGGCGGCGTGCCGGGGCGCTCGGACCTCGCCGTCGCCCCTGGGAATCCGGCCGGGAGAAGGCCCGCCGCCGGTGCTCTCCGTGCTCGGAGGGTGCGGTAGGGTGGCGGCGCCGAATAGGACCACAAACCTCGGGAGGTGAGACCCATTACCGGTACGACGGAGCGGGTGCTCCCCGGGAACGGCTGTGAAGGCCCGGCGCCGAGCGCGTAGCGGCGCTCTGCCGGTACGGCGACGGTCCCTCTCGGGGAGCCCTGGCGGATCGATCTTTCGCCTGCTTTCTTGATGGGGTTCTCTTGTCTGTTGTCTCTTCAGCGCTGTTGCGTTCTTCGGTGACCTCCCGGCTCCGGGCAGCCGGTTGTGTGTTCGCCGAGGACGAGGCGCGCATCCTGCTCGACGCCGCCGCCACTCCCGCCGAACTCGCCGAGATGGTGCGGTCCCGTGCGCAGGGCCACCCGTTGGAACACGTGGTCGGCCGGGCGGAGTTCGGGGGCCTGCGGATCTCCGTGGACGCGGGTGTGTTCGTGCCCCGGCGCCGCAGTGAGTTCCTGGTCGAGACGGCGCTCGGGCGGACGCCCGCGCACGCGCTGGTGGTCGACCTCTGCTGCGGCAGCGGCGCCCTGGCCGCCGCCCTCGCGGCGGGGGCGGGCCACCCGGTCGAGGTGTACGCGGCGGACATCGACCCGGCCGCCGTCCGGTGCGCCCGCCGCAACCTGACCGCCGTGGGTGGTCAGGTGTTCGAGGGCGATCTGTTCGACCCGCTGCCCGCCGCACTGCGCGGCCGGGTCGACGTCCTGCTGGCGAACGTGCCCTACGTACCGACCGCCGACATCGCCCTGCTGCCGGCCGAGGCCCGGATACACGAGGCGCGCCCGGCGCTGGACGGCGGCGCCGACGGACTGGACGTGCTGCGCCGGGTGGCGGGGGAGGCACCCCAGTGGCTGGCCCCGGGCGGGGCGTTGTTCTTCGAGACCAGTGAACGCCAGGTGCCCGAGGCCCTCGCCGTCGTCGGCGCGGCCGGGTTGGCCGGCGCCGTCTCCTCCTGTCCCGACCGCGACGCGACCGCGGTGACGGCGGTTCGCCCGCGCTGACCGCGGTCGACCGAACGGGGGCGGGGTCGGCCGGGGGCGGGGTCGCGTCGCGGCCGACCGGGGCGTGGGGGTCGGCCGGGGAGCGGCCGGCCCCGCGGAATTCCGATTGCCCGGCCGGCCCCGGGATGGTGGAGTACCCGCATGAATGTGGATCATGAGAAGTTGCTGGCCCTGCTGGACTCCCGGATGCGCCGCCGCGCCGTGCCCGACACCCCCGCCGCCCGCGTCGAGCACACCCCGGTCGTGGTGCGTCAGAGCGGCCCCGACAGCGTCTGGAACGGCATCCTCTGGTCGGACCTCGACGCCGCCGGTGCCGACGAGGCGATCGCCGAGCAGGTCCGCCACTACGCCGGCCTCGGCCAGGACTTCGAGTGGACCCTGTACGGCCACGACCGCCCGGCCGACCTCGCCGACCGCCTGTCCGCCGCCGGCTTCACCCCGGAGGAGCCGGAGACCCTGATGGTCGCCGACATCGCCGACCTCACCCGCCGGATGGCCGGCACGGGCGAGCCGGCCGGCATCGAGCTGCGCGAGGTCACCGACGAGGCGGGCGTGGCCCAGGTCGTCGCCGTCCACGAGGAGGCCTTCGGCACCGACGGCACCCGGCTGGGCCGACGCATCCTGGCCCAGCTCGCCGAGAGCCCGGAGACCCTCAGGATCCACCTCGCCGTCGCCCGCCACGAGGGCCGGGAGATCCCGGTGAGCGCGGCCCGGCTGGAGCTGCACCCCGGCACGGGCTTCGCGGGGCTCTGGGGCGGCGGGACGCTGGCCGCCTGGCGCGGCCGCGGCGTCTACCGCGCACTGGTCGCCCACCGGGCCCGGATCGCCGCCGAACTCGGCTACGAGTACCTCCGGGTCGACGCCTCCGACCAGAGCCGCCCGATCCTGGAACGGCTGGGCTTCGCCGTCCTGACCACCATGACCCCCTACCAGTACGAGCGAGGGTCCCGGACCTGACCGCCCGGTGGGTGCCGTGCCGGCCGCCGGCGGTGTCACGGTCCGCCCGCCGCCCGCCGCCCGCCGCCCGCCGCCCGCCGCCCGCCGCCCGCCGCCCCGCGATTCGCAGGGCCGCGATTCGCAGGGCCGTTCGGGTGATGCGCGGCGTGTGGCGGCAGGCCCGGTACCGGGCGGGCCCGGATAGTGGGTTGGTCCGTTCGGCACGGGGCCGGGCGCAGGAGGGAGCGGACCATGACCGGAACGCCCGGGGTGCCGGACGGGGCGTACTCCCCGCGGCGGTGGACCGCGATGACGGGGATGTGTGTCGCGGCCGGCATGGTCTGGTTGTCCTTCGCGGACTTCGGGGTCGCGGTTCCGACGATCTCGGACGAACTGTCGGTCTCGCTGCCCGCCCTGCAGTGGGCCAACAACGCCTTCAGCCTCTCCACCGGTGCCCTGGTGCTCGCGGCCGGGAAGCTGGGGGACGTGTTCGGGCGCAAGCGGATGCTGGAGCTCGGGCTGGTGCTCCTGGGCGCGGTCTCCCTGCTGGCGGCGTTCACGCCGGGGGTGACCGGAATGATCGCCGGACGGGCCGCGATGGGCGTCGGCGCGGCGCTGATCCTGCCCGCCACGCTGGCACTGATCCCGCCCATGTTCCCGCCGGCGGAGCAACCGCGTGCGTTCGGGGCCTGGATGGCGGTGGCCTGGGTCGGTCAGGCCGCCGGCCCCGCCGTCGGCGGGGTGTTGACGGGCCTGGCCGGCTGGCGGTCGACCTTCTGGATCAACGCTCCGCTGGCCGTGATCGCCTGGTGGCTGGTGCGCCGGTCGGCCGTGGAGTCCACCGACCCGAACGCCACCCGGCACATCGACCTGATCGGCCTGGTCGTCAGCGCCGCCGCCGCGTTCTGTCTGCTCTACGGCTGCACGGCCGGTCAGGAGGACGGCTTCACCGATCCGGTGATCATCGCTCTGCTGGTCGGCTCCGTCGTTCTGGCGGTGCTGTTCGTGCTGGTGGAGCGGCGGGTCGCGGACCCGCTGCTCGACCTGCGGCTGTTCGCCTCGCGACCGTTCGACGGCGCGCTCGCCGCGAACTCCGTGATGAACATCGTCTTCGCCGGTGTGAGCTTCCTGCTCACGCTCTACCTCCAGGAGGTGCGCGGCTACGGCCCGGTCGCGGCCGGGTTGCTGTTGCTGCCCTCCACGGTGACGATCCTGCTGTTCAACCCGTTCGGCGGGCGGGTGGCGGCCCGGCGCGGGGCGCGGCTCCCGGTGGCCGTCGGCCTGTTCCTGCTGGGCATCGGCACCCTGGTGGCGGCCGTGATCGGCGACACCTACCACTACGCGATCCTGGCCGCCGGGCTGCTGGTGCTCGGCGCCGGCCTCGGGCTGATGTCCGTTCCGCTGTCCGACACCGCGGTGGCCGGACCGCCCGAGGAACTCGCCGGAACCGCCTCCGGGATGTTCAAGGTCACCAGCATGCTGGGCGGCGCCTTCGGGGTCGCCGTGACGGTGGCGGTCCAGCAGGCCGTCGAGACCAACCAGGCGATCAGCCGGGCGCGGGCGGCCGGGCTGTCGGAGGCCGACGCCCAGCAACTGGGCAACGCGGTCACGGACTCCAAGCTCGCCGACCAGATCCTCGCCTCGGTCGACCAGTCGACGGCGGACGCGATCAACGCCGCCTTCCGCGAGGTGCAGGAAGTCGGCACCGGCCGCGCGATCGGCCTGGCCGGCCTGCTCGCGGTGGTGGCGGCGCTGGCCCTGCCGCTGGTGTGGCGACAGCGGCCGGGGCACCGGGAGTCCCCGGTGTCGGGGGAGGAGCAGCCGGAGAAGAGGTAGCGGGCAGGCGGCACGCCGCCTCTGCTCGCCGCCGTCGAACGGTGGCCCGAGCCCGTGGGGCGGCGGGCTACTTCTGTCCGACTCGTTCCCTGCCGGTCCGCCGGGAGGACGCGACGACGGCGAAGGCGTAGTCGACCATGCGGTTCTGGTAGTCGCGGACCGCCTCCACCAGCGGGGCTCCCTCGTCGGCGGCGGCTGACAGGGCCGCCACCAGTTCACCGGCGTCCCGGATCGCGGTGTTGGCCCCCATGGCGAGCACAGGGCTCATCGCGTGGATCGCGTCGCCGATCAGGGTCACCCGGCCCGCTTCCCACGGCTCGACCGGAGCGGCGGTGGAGACGCGCAGCGGGAACAGTGAGTCGGTCTCCCACCGGCTCAGCAAGCGGTGGACGTCCGGGTGCCAGTCGTCGCCCAGTACGGTGAGGGCCAGGTCGCGCAGGGCGCCGCGGTCGAGCCGGCGCAGTTCGGCGAAGGGCCGTAGAGCCGGGTGGTCGGCCGGGGCACCGACCATGCAGGCGAGGTAGTCGCCGGTGGCGGGCAGGGCGACCGGGGGGTCGGTCGCTGCGCCGGCCGTATCGGGTGGGCAGCCGAACCGCACCGGGCCCAGCCCCACATGGGGGTGGCCGGGACCGCCGGTCACCACGGTGAAGATGCTGTCGAAGACCCAGGGCGGGATCTCGGCCGGGGTGGTCCGGTCCAGACGGATCCGGCCGTAGATCAGGCGCAGCCCGGCGTCCTCGACTCGGGCGTTCGGCAACAGGAGCGCGCGGACCGCCGACCCGACCCCGTCCGCGCCGACCAGCAGGTCCCCGGTCGCGGTGCGGCCGTCCGTGAACCGCGCGGTCACCGTGGAGTCGGCCGCCTGCTCGAAGCCGATCAGCTCGGCCCCGTAGTGCACGCGGTCGTCGAGGCCGGACAGCAGGATCCGGCGCAGGGTGGGACGGTCGAACGCGTGCGGACGCTGGAGGTCCTGATCCGTGGTGTCGGGCCCCGGCGTCTCCTCGGCGGCCCGGTCCGTCAGCGGCTGGAGGTGGCGGCCACGGACCGAGACCCGGGCCGGTGGTGAGCCGGCGGTGGCCAGGCACAGCCGGAAGAGGCTCTCCGGCAGGCAGCGCCGCAAGCCGGTCAGGCCGGGCCGGTCGAGCTGGATGCGGTACCCCTGGGGTCGGGCGTCCGGGTGCGGGTCCCGCTCGTGGACGGTGACGTCGAAGCCGCGGGTGCGCAGACCCTGGGCGAGCGTCAGGCCGCCGAGTCCGGCGCCGACGATGATGACACGATGGTTGGGCACAGTCCTCTGCCTTCGTTGTGGTCACGAAGGAAGCACTGGATTCCCCAAGAGGAATGAACGCCGTACCGGCGCCGCTCCGAAACACCATCCGAGAGCGATTTTTCGCGTTCCGTTCAATCGCCGCCGACTGTAGCACGCCCTCTTCCGGGCAGGGGCCGAGGCACAGACCGATGCCGCGCTGACGCGCCGCTTCGAGACGAACGGTGAGGTCGAAGGCCAGGTCGGCGGCGTCGCGGTACGCGGGCGCTGGGTGGCGGCGGACCAGTTGGGCCCCGCAACCCACGAGGTCCGCCTGGGAGTTCTCGCCCACCGCCTGCCCGAGCAGGCGGTCCGGCGCAGCCGCCACGCGCGGCGCGAGCAGACCCTGGACGCCCACCTGGACGGGCGGCTGCTGACCGTCGTCCGGCGCACCGAGGGGAGCCGGCCCACCTGGAACCGCATCTCGGCCGACCCCCGACTGTGCGGGGAGGCCGCCGGGAGCGGCCCTGAAGGCAGAACCGGCCTGACCACCCGCCCGGCCGCTTCTGCCCCGGCGAATTCGGCCGTACAGCAGCCCGCCGCGCACCGATCGGCGGGCTGCTGTACGGGTGGTGGAGCATCGGGGGTGTCAGCCCAGCGGCAGCTCCAGTCGAGCCTCGTTCCCGCTCACGGAGCTGACCGTGGTGGTGGTGAGGGCGGGGAGGTCCGAGCCCGCGTAGGAGTACAGCGGGTCACGGCTGTTGATCACCAGGGCGAGGCGGTGCCCGACCGGCAGGTCGTAGGAGACGGCCTGGAGCAACCAGACGAGCGTGGTGTTCACCTTCGGGGCCAGGTCGGTCGCCGTGTAGGGCTCGTGGGTGATGATCCGGGCGGTGCCGTCCGGGGCGACGTCGTACAGGTAGGCGATCACGGTGGCGGCGTCGACGCTGCTGCGCACGGTGAGCCGCACGGTGGCGGCGCCCCGGATCCGGCGGGCCACCTCACCGGAGCCGGTCAGCGGGTCGGTCGACCAGACCAGCAGCTGGTCGCGCTCGAAGTCCGCGAGCTTGTACGTCTCGGGGTTGCCGAACCACTCCCGCTGCCCGGTCTTGAGCAACTCCCCCGCGACGGAGGACGTCAGGGCGCCGGCGGCGAAGTCCCGCGACCACCCGGCGGTCGGCTTGTCGGTCAGCGTGCCGTCACCGGTGTCGCCGGCCCCGGTGAGGTACCAGGACTCGCTGCCGGTGGTGGCCTCGTGCCAGGACGCGTACGCCTCGCGGCGGGCCGGTACGGTGATCAGCTTGGTGCCGCCCGGGATGGCGACCGTCTGGTAGGTGAACATGCTCTGGCTGTTCACCACCGGCCAGTTCGGCACGTCGTTGTCGATGCCGAGCAGGTGGTGGTCCAGCCACTCGTAGGCCTCCCGCGAGGGCACCGCCAGCCCGGGGAACGGCAGCCCGGGCACCAGCCCGGCCAGGCCGGGGCCCTCGGGGGCGCCGTGGTCGCCGATCCACAGGTTCAGGTGCTTGGGCACGGTGAGCCGCTCGAAGACGTCGAGCACCGGGTTGACCGGGAACAGCGTCTCGTGCCAGGTGTTGGAGACGAAGGTCGGGACGCCCCGCGCGTTCGTCTGGTCGACGTAGGACTCCGGGGAGCGTTCGGTGCCCCACGCGACCACCTCGTCGAGGTTCTGGCCGCTCAGGAAGTCCTTGAGGAGCTGCTGGGCGCCCTCGTCGAACTTCTCCTCCAGCGGGCCGCCGGTGAAGTCGATCAGCGCCTGTACGGCCTCCAGGTGCCGGGTGCCGTTGTTGTACAGGCTGGTGGCGAGGTTCCCCCAGGTGCTCAGCGCCACCACGGTGTCGACCCGGGCGGCCGGGTCGTGCGCGGCGACCAGCTGGCTGATCCCGGAGCCGTAGGACTCGCCGAGGAAGCCGATCCGGCTGGGTTCGAGCGACTGCTGCGCGTAGTCGATCACGGTCGAGCCGTCGGCCCAGTCGTTGGGCCCGGCCACGTCGACGAAGCCCTCGGAGGTCGACACCCAGCCCTTGATGCCGATGCCGCGCGGGGAGTAGGCGAGCACGTGGTAGCCGCGCTGCGCCAGCTTGAGGTACGCGTAGAGGAAGGGCAGCCAGCCGAACGGGTTCCAGCCGGCGGGCACGATCACCACCGGGCGCGGGGCGTCGCCCTTCAGCCTCAGCGAGAAGGCCGACAGCCGGACGCCGTCGTGCGTGACGATGCGGGGGAGCCCGATCGTGGCGATCCGCTGTACCTCGGCCACCAGCTCCGCGAGCTCCGGCGGGAGTTCGACGCCCTCCTCGCCCTGCAGGGAGGCGAGCAACGCCCGGGACACGTCGACGACGGCCTGGCTGACGCTGTGGCCCGGGCCCCAGATGCCGTTGGTGGCGATGTCGGTGAGTGTCGCTTCGGTGATCGACGGAGTCTGGTCACTGGTCATTCGAAACTACCTTCTCTGTAAACGGATACCGCTCGGCATCATGATCGGAGCCGTTGGCACTCAAACTGATGCCTCATCAACATTCACTGAAATCAGTGATGTTGAGGCGAAGTGGACTCGCGCCCGCCCCATCTGCGCTACGCGCGCCGAGCCTGGCTCCCCACCGCGCCGCCCGCACGACTCCCGCGGGGCGGCCGTCGTACGCGGCCAGGCGGTGCCCGCAGTGCCTCCGCGCCGCCCCCGCGTTGGACGCTCGGACATGGAGCTGAGCTCGACGACCATGGCTCCCCGGGGCGGGGCGGACTTGACTGGGTGCCATGGCAGATGACGCGCAGGACAACGGGATCACCCAGCAGACCGCGCAGGGCCGGACCCCCGCCGGGGCCGGCTCGCTCGTCCTGGTGACCGGGGGGACGGGCAAGGTGACGGGGCCTCGGCCGCTCTCCTTCGCCGACGTCGCGGCGGAGCTGTCCGCGGCGACCGGGCGCGAGATCCGCTTCGCCGAGGTCACGGTCGAGCAGTACCGCGAGGTGCTGGCCGCGGCGGGTCTGCCGGGCGGGTTCGCCGACCTGTTCACCATGATCCTCGACGGCCGCAACGCCCGACCGGCGGACGGGGTCCGGCGGGCGCTGGGCCGCGCCCCGAGGGACTTCGCGGCCTACGCCCGCGAAGCGGCCGCCTCGGGCGTCTGGAAGGCCTGACTCCGGTCCGGGCCGTCGGCCCGCACGCACCGCCGCCCTACCCACCGCACGTCCGCCCCGCGCCACCGAAGGAGCTCCGATGCGCCACGACCCGACCACCCTCGCCGTCCCCGCCCCCGCCGCCCCCGCCGCGGCGGGGGCCCGCGGGAGCCGTGCCGCCGGTCCGCTGCTGGCCGTCGGCACCGTCGCGACGGGTCTGATGGCCGGGCTCTTCTTCGCCTTCGACGTGTCCGTCATGCCGGGTCTGGCGGACGGCGACGACCGCACCTACGTCACCGCGATGCAGCACATCAACAAGGCGATCGAGAACGGTGTCTTCGGCCTCGCCTTCGTCGGTGCCCTCCTGGCCACCGGCCTCGCGGCCTTCCTCCAGTACCGGGCCGGACGGCGCACCGTCGCACTCTGGGCCGCCGCCGCGACCGCGCTCTACCTCGGTGCGCTGATCGTCACGGCGGTCGTCAACCTTCCGCTCAACAGCGAGCTCGCGCGGGCCGGAGACCCCTCGCGGATCCAGGACTTCGCCGCGGTACGCGCCGCGTTCGAGAGCACCTGGGTGGTCGGCAACGTGGTGCGCACCCTGCTCTGCACGGCGGGTCTGGTCGCGCTGGTCCGCGCCCTGCTCCTGCACGGCCGGGCCACCCCGCTGACGGGTGCCGCCGGTCTCCGGAAGCCCTGAGGAGCCGGGGCGTTCCGACGGTGCTCGGTGTCGCGCTCCGTTTCGCGGTGCGCCGTAGGAGGGACAGCTGACCCCGTACCCGGGGGAGTGACCGAGCGGGGCCGGCCCTTGCGGGCGGCCCCGCTCGCCGTGCGCCCTCTGCGCCCCTCGTGCTGTCGGCCAAGTCCGCTGTGATGCCGGTGACTTGGCCGCAACCGGCGGTTCTAGAATCATGTCGGAAACGGCAGGCGTTCAGCGAGCACCGGGGAAGAGGCGACAGCCACCGTGAGTCCCGTACTGCGACCGTTCCGTGTCGAGGGGAAGGCCATCCAGCTCGCCAAGTACCTCGCGGAGGAGGAAATCGGCGACCTCGTCGGCTGTTCCTGCATCGGCAACGAGGTCACCATCGATCTGTCCGACACCCACTTCCTGATCAACCTGGTCGATCTGGGCGGTGGACTGCGGCTGAACTTCCACATGGCGCACGACGGCCCGGCCCGGGCCCGCTCCTGGAGCCGCCGGCTGCCCGCCGAGGCCGGCCCGCGTGACATCGCCCGGCGCATCGCGCTGGATGTCGCCACGCTGGACCGCGAGATCGCGCCGCTGCGCAACAAACCGCCGATGCCCCCGGCCGCGCGCTGAACGCGGCCGGGGGCATCGACGGACGAGGCGGACGAGGCGAGCAAGACGGACGAGGCGGATGAGGGGGCAGGGCGGACGAGGGGGACAAGGCGAAGACGCCGACCGGGCGAAGAAGGCCGATAGGGCGGGACGGGGGCGGGGAGCCGCCGCGCGTCGCGGCTCCCCGCTCAGCCGGTCGCGTTGCCGTGCAGCACCAGCGCCCAGCAGAGGCAGCCGAGCGCCGCCGTGCAGAGCAGTGCCCGCGCGACGTTCCAGCGCACCCAGCGGGCCTCGAACCGCCCGCGCACCGCGACCGGATCCGGGACCCGCCCCGGCTCCCCGGCGGCGGCCAGGGCGTCGTTCAGCGGAATGTTGATCTTCCGGGTGACCACCAGCGCCGCCGTGTAGCAGGCCAGCGCCGCGGCCGCGGTCGGCAGGACCGGGTGGCCGTCCGACGGCAGGTGCAGGGCCACCGCCACCGCCGTGCAGAGCAGGGCGCCGACGAAGCCGACCAGGAACCAGCCGTTGAGAATGGCCACGTTGATGCGCTGCATCACCTCGATGAACGTCCGGTCCTCCGTCCCGCGCAGCCCCGGCATCACCGAGCAGGCGTAGGCGTAGAACAGGCCCGCGCTCAGTCCGGTGGTGATCGTGGCGGCCACGAGCGCGCTCACGCGTGCCAGTTCCATCGGGCTCATCCCTCTCTCCGTCCCACGGCGTTGCCGCGCCGGCCGACCGCCGGCGGGTCTGGCCTCGCCTGCTCACGACTCTCTCAAATGACGCGGTGTCAATCCATGTCCACGCGTCTACTCTTCCCCCATGGACACTCTCACGGGGCTGCTGGACGGGCCGAAGGCGCGCGGCGCGTTCCTGCTGCGCTCGATCCTCAGCCCGCCGTGGTCGCTGCGGATCGAGGACGGTGCTCCGCTGGCGGTGGTCACCCCGATCCGGGGCGACGCCTGGATCCTGCCCGACGGCGGCGGACCGGTCCGGCTGAGCCCCGGCGATGTCGCCGTCCTGCGCGGCCCGGAGCCCTACACGGTGTCCGACGCCCCCGGCACCCCGGTCCAGGTGGTGATCGGCCCGGGCCAGGCCTGTTCGCGCGACGGCGTCGACGTCGCCGCCTCGATGTCCCTCGGGCTCCGCACCTGGGGCGAGGTCCGGCCCGGCGACGAGAACTCCGCCGTGCTGCTGTCGGGCACCTACCAGGCGGAACACGAGATCGGCCGACGGCTGTTGGCCCATCTGCCAGCCCTGCTGGTCCGGCCCGCCGGGCAGGGCACCACCGCCACCGAGGACACCCTGGTCCGGCTGCTGGCCGCCGAGATGTCCCGCGACGAGCCCGGTCAGGAGCTGGTGCTGGACCGCCTGTTGGACCTGCTGGTGGTCGGGGTGCTGCGCGGCTGGCTGGCGGCCCCGGACAGCAGCGCCCCCGCCTGGTACCGGGCCCAGCACGACCGGGTGGTCGGCCCGGCGCTGCGCCTGTTGCACGACGACCCGGCCCGCGCCTGGACGGTGGCCGCGCTGGCGGCCGAGGTAGGCGTCTCCCGCGCGGGCCTGGCCCGCCGCTTCACCGAGCTGGTCGGTGAGCCGCCGATGGCCTACCTCACCACCTGGCGGCTGGCGTTGGCCGCCGACCTGTTCCGGGATCCCGAGCACACCGTCGCCTCGGTGGCCCGCCGGGTCGGCTACGGCAACGCCTTCGCCCTCAGTACCGCGTTCAAACGGGTCCGCGGGCTCACCCCGCAGGAGCACCGGCGGCTGGGCGGCGCCGCGCGGCCCGCCGCGCCGGACGGCACCGCCGCGACCACGGTGGTGCTGTCCGGCTGACCGGCCGGGCCCCGGGCGGAGGTCCGCCGGGCTCACCGGTGGCGCAGGTACGCCGCGGCCGTCGCGCGCAGCCGGTCGTGCAGGCCGTCGTAGGCGCGGACCCGGCCCAGCAGCTCCTTCGGCAGCTTGGCGACCATCGTGTAGTTGGTGTCGCAGACATTGGCGGCCGGGGCGAGGCCGGCCTGGCTGACGAGCTGGTAGGCGTCGAGCCGGTCCAGGCCGAGCAGGTCCCCGGTCCAGGTCACGAGGTCGTGCTGGCTGATCCGGAAGGCGTCCTCCAGCGGCCGGGCGGAGCCGGTGCTGATGAGGAAGCGGTCGCTCTCCAGCCGGGGCCATGCGGGGGCGCCGCCCTTGATCAGGTCGACCACGACGGTCGTGCGCATGGCCGTCTCCACCGCCGTGCCGCAGACCTCGCCCTCGCCCTGGCGGGCGTGGCCGTCGCCGATGCCGAGCAGGGCGCCGGGGGCGCTGACGCCGAAGTAGGCGGTGGTGCCGGCCCGCATCTCGGGGGTGTCCAGGTTGCCGCCGTGGGCGCCGGGGGTGATGGACATCAGCGTCTCGCCGGCGGCGGGCGCGACCCCGACCGTGCCGTGCATCGGGTCGAGCGGGAGCTCCACGCTGAAGTCGCCTTCGCGGGCGCGGAACCGGCAGGTCCCGGCCGCCACGTCGATGTCGTAGCGCCAGACCCGTTCCTCCAGCGGGGCGTGCAGCATGGCGGTGGTGTGGGTGGCGGTGAGGGCGCCGAAGTGCGGGAAGGTGCTGGAGATGCCCCAGTCGCGGGCCGGGGTGATCTCGACGAAGTGCACGGCGAGGGTGTCCCCGGGCTCGGCGCCGGCGATCGCCACGGGGCCGGTGACGGGGTTGAGGTAGGGGAAGACGCAGACCTCGCTGGGCAGGTCGGCGACGCCCCGGACGGCCCCGCCGAAACAGTCCTCGGTGGTGAGTTCGATGATGCTGCCGGGCCGGACGGTGACGAGGGGCGGGCGGCCGCCGAAGGTGTAGGCGTAGTCGTCCGGGGTGGGTGTCAGCGAGATGACGTCGGGCTGGTTCACAGCTGCTCCTGATCGGGTCGGGCGCGAAGGCCGCTGCCGGTGCCGCCAGGTGTACCGGTGTCGGCGTCCGCGGCGCGGGTGGACACGGCCGGGGCCGCGGGCGTGGGCGTCTCGGCGGCGGCGGTGACGGCCTCGCCCGCGGCCACGGGGTCACCGGAGGTCACGGGTTCACCGGTGGCGGCGGGTCCACCGGAGGTGACGGTCTCACCGGAGGTGACGGCGAGGCGGGGACGGCGGCCGGTCGCGGTCAGGCCGACGAGTACGGCGATCCCGACCGCGAGCCAGAGGAAGCCGAGCCGTTGGGCGGCGATGTCGGCGTTGACGACCACGTAGGCCAGGATCGCGAACCCGAGGACGGGAGCGACCAGGTGGCGCCAGTAGTCGCGGCTGCGGCGCCGGACGAGGTAGTGCACGACGACGGAGACGTGCAGGACGAGGAAGGTGGTCAGCGCGCCGAAGTTGACGAGGGTGCCGAGCAGGGTGATGCCGTCCTCGCGCGAGGCCGTGTACAGGCCGAGGACCAGGGAGATCCCGGCGGTCAGCAGGGTGGCGTTGACCGGTACCCGGTGCTTGGGGTGGATCCGCGCGAGGAAGGCGGGCAACTGCCGGTCGCGCGCCATGGCGTAGAGCAGCCGGGAGGTGGCGGCCTGGGCGACCAGGGAGTTGGCGAAGCCCCAGGCGACGGCGGTGGCGGCCGCGGTGAGGGTGGCGAGCCAGCCGCCGGCGGCGGTGCGGGCGGCGTCGTAGAAGGCCGTCCCGTCGGGGTCGCCCCGGCTGATCAGGCCCTCCGGGTCGGTCACCAGCAGCGAGGCCACCCAGGTCTGCGCGATGAACAGCGAACCGGCCAGCAGCAGTGCGGCGATCATGGAGCGGCCGATCGCCCGGGTGGAGTCCCGGTTCTCCTCCGACAGCGTGGAGATCCCGTCGAAGCCGAGGAAGCTGAGCACCGCGACCGAGACGGCGCCGAAGATCAGGCTCCAGGAGAAGGTGTGCGCGTTGTAGAGCGGTGTGAGGTCGAAGCCGCGCCCCTTGCCCTGGGCGAGGGCCACCACCCCGATGCCGAGGAAGAGGGCGACGACGACCAGTTCGCCGATCAGCATGGCCTTGTTGACCCGGGCGGTGGTCTCGATGCCCAGGTAGTTGACGGCGGTGTTGAGCAGCACGAACCCCACCAGCCAGAGCCAGACGGGGACGGCCGGGACGAGGGAGTTCATCGCGACGCCGGCGATCAGGTAGAGCAGGCCGGGGACCAGGACGTAGTCGAGCAGGATCATCCAGCCGGCCAGGAAGCCGACGGGGGCGGCGATGCCGCGGCCGGCGTAGGTGTAGACGGAGCCGGCCATCGGGAAGGCCTGGGACATCTGGGCGTACGACAGGGCGGTGAACATCATCGCGACCATGCCGAGCAGGTAGGCGAGGGCGACCATGCCGCCGGAGCCCTGGAAGACGCCGCCGAAGATCCCGAACGGTGCGATCGGGACCATGAAGACCAGCCCGTAGACCAGCAGGTCGCGAAAGCTCAGGGAGCGGCGCAGCTCCTGTCGGTATCCGTGGGTCCCGGTGTCCGGGGGTGTGGTGTCCGGGGGCGTGGGTGTGTCGGCCATGGCGCTCTCTCTCCGTGACGACCCGGTGGGGGTGGGGACGGTCCCACGGGGGTGTGGGGGAGACAGTAGAGGCAACTATTTCCAAATGGAAGGGTTTTGCCACAAGGGGATCACGGTGAAGTCGAGCCCCTCCACCCGGGCCAGATGGGCGTGCTCGCGCGGCGGGCCCAGGGGCGCGCGGGCCCAGGCCCGCCGGGCCGTCACGTCGTCGGCGCGCAGCAGCCGGCCGGCCGCCCGGGCCAGGCCGTGCGGGGAGGGCGGCCGGCGCCAGGAGAGCGCGGCGAGCAGGTGGATGCCGTCGTAGAGTCCGGCGGCATAGGCGTCCAGGACCGGCGCGTGCGGCCCGAGGACGGCGCGGTGCCGCTCGGTGAGCCGCTGCCGGCGGTCCTCGCCGAGCGAGGCGAAGGAGGGCATCGCGGCGTAGAGCGTTCCGGTGTCGTCGCCCCCGTAGGCCAGCAGGCTGTTCTCCTCCAGCGCGCCGGAGAGCCGGACCAGCCGGCGGTCGAGGCCGGAGCGCCGCAGCGCGCGGTTGAAGTGGACCAGATCGCGTCCGATCAGGCTCAGCAGGAGGCCGTCCGCCCGCGAGGACCGCAGCTCGGCCAGCAGCGGTTCGAGGGCGCCGGCCACGCCGCCGAGCGGGATCCGGCGCTCCAGGACGACCCGGGCCGGGGTCCGGGCCAGCAGCGCCCCGGCGGCCCGGTGGACGGACCGGGGCCAGATGTAGTCGTTGCCGATCAGTGCCCACCGGCGCAGCCGGTGATGATCCGTCACCGTCACCATGGCCCGGCCGAGTTGGCGCATCGGCGGGAGCCCGGTGCACACCACGCCGGGCCGGCGGGGGCCACCCTCGTGCGGGGGTGTGTAGACGTACGCCGCCCGGCCCGCCGTCACCGCCTCGACGGCCCGGTGGACGTCACTGGAGTGGCAGCCGGCCAGCGCGTCCACCGCGCCGGCCGCCAGCAGCCGGGAGACCTCGCCCGCCACCGCGGGCGGCGGCGCCCCGCCGTCCACCGGCACCAGCTCCAGGGGCAGGCCGCGCACCCCGCCGCCGGAGTTCACCTCGTGCGCGGCGAGCAGGGCCCCGTCCAGGGCCGACGGGCCGGTCAGGCCGAGCGGGCCGGACTGCGGCACGACCAGGCCCACCCGGAGCGCCGGCTCCTCCCGTCCGGAGTGCAGCGCGTCGAGCGGGTCGACCATCTTCACGTCGGTGTCCACCGGGCAGAGTATGGTCGTCGCGACGGCCTGGGGAAACGAGCGGGAGGTGGTGGGGCGATGACACACGGCGCACCGGCCCGGGAGGCCGCGGCCGAGCCGTCCTCGCCGGGGGTGCCGGAGCCGCTGCTGATCGAGCTGCTGACCGTCGCCCAGCGCCGGCTGGCCCGGGGCCTGTCGGCGGTGCTGGACGAGGAGGGCTGCACCCTCGACCAGTGGCGGGTGATGCGCGCGCTGGCGGACGGCGAGGGCCGGGCGATGGGCGAGCTGGCCCAGGTGCTGCTGATCCCGCAGGCGAGTCTGAGCCGCGTGGTGGACGCCCTGGCCGACGCCGGCTGGGTCTACCGCCGACAGTCGGACCAGGACCGTCGCCGGATCACGGCCCACCTCTCCCGTTCCGGCCGCTCCCGGCTGGTCCGGCTGGACGCCCTGGCGGCCGCCCACGACGCGGCCGTCCGCGAGGCCAGCGGGACGACCGACCCGGGCCGGATCATCCAGCACCTCACCGCGGGCTAGATGATTGATGCCAAGGGCTCGCTGGCGCGCATGACATGAAGCGAGGGAGTCCAAAGATCGGTTGTGACGCCTGATCTGGACTCCCTCGCGA